>NZ_JBEZDJ010000020.1:0-167888 GCF_040648275.1 Micromonospora sp. NPDC049171 | reverse complement strand
GACCGGCACCACCTACAACGAGACCACCGCCTGGACACATCACCCCAACACCGCCACTGCTTGACACCTAAGCACCTGGGATGTCTTTGCTCTGCACCCGCGGATGCGACGGCCACGGTCCGTCACTGGCGCGTATCGGGGTGCAGAGCAAAGGCAGTCAGGAGCCGTCCGGCGATGTGCCCTGATGTTCGCTCAGGCGATCGTCTCTGCCACGAAGATCCCTCTGCCGGCGCGGCCGACGGGCTCACCACTTTCGATCATGGTGTCGACGCTTGCACAGGCAGGGCTGTTTGCCGCGTACCCCTCGGGGTTCTTTCGGTCGTCCTGCTGGCGGTGGGGGAGTGCCCGCGAGGCTTTGCCCAGGTGTTCGCCCTGCTCCGGGGGCATCGGGAAAACTTGATCTAGGCGCGGCCGACAGATCGTGATCTTATACGCACCGGCGATCCGTAACACCGTGCAAACCGTCGATTAACCGTCGGCGGCTTAGGTGGGGGAGCGCTCCCATGAGCGGGTCGCGATCGAGGAACAGCTCCACAAGGGAGCCATTGAAAGGAGCCTCGTGGCTACAGGCACGAGCGGAAGCAGGCTGCGGAGACTGGCGATACCGTCGCTGGTCGTCGCGCTGATCACCGGCACCACAGGCGTTGCGGGACCGGCATCGGCGGCCCCAGCGGGCAGCGGCACCAGCTACTTCACCGCTGGGCACGACAAGAAGGTCACCCTGACCGACGGGGCTGATCGCCGACCCGGCGGCCGGAACGCGGCCAGCCAACGGGCCGCGGTGGACGAGACCGGTTCGGGCATGTACGTCGTCGAGCTGGCCGAGGACCCGCTGACCGCGTACACCGGCGGTGTGGCCGGGCTGGCGCGGACCCGTCCGGAGGCCGGCAGCCGGCTGGACGCGACGTCGTCGCCCTCGCGGGCGTACCGCGGACACCTCGACGCGCAGCGCAAGGCCGTCGCGGACGCCGCTGGCGTCACGGTCAAGGCGGCGTACACCGCCGCCTTCAACGGGTTCTCGGCGAAGCTGACCGCACGGCAGGCGACCACCCTGCGGGCGGACAAGCGGGTCCGCGCGGTGACCGCCGCGCGGGCCCTCGGCACCCCGACGCCGCCGCCCACCGCGCCGTCGCCGACCGCCCCGAGCGCCGGTGCCCCGGCCGCCACCGCTCCGGCCGCGCCGGAGCGCGCCCCGGCGGGAGGTCCCGCCGGCAAACCGGCCAAGCCTGGCCCCGGTACGGGCGCGGGCATGGTGATCGGTGTCCTGGACACCGGCATCTGGCCGGAGAGCGAGTCGTTCGCCAAGAAGATGACGGCCCCCTCGACCTGGCACGGCACCTGCCAGACCGGTGTGGCCTTCGTGGCCGAGCACTGCAACGGCAAGATCGTCGGAGCCCGGTACTTCGCCGACACGTGGCTCGCGGACGGCGGCTCGGTGCCCGACGGCGAGGTGCTGTCCCCCCGTGACATGTCCGGGCACGGCACGCACACCGCCTCCACGGCCGCCGGTCTGCCGATTCCGAACGTCACGATCGACGGTCGGCGCTTCGGCCCCGTCTCCGGGGTGGCGCCGGACGCCCAGATCGCCGTCTACAAGGTGCTCTGGGGCGGCATGGGCTACGACGCCGACATCATCGCCGGCATCGACGCCGCCGTCGCCGACGGCGTGCAGGTCCTGAACTTCTCGATCGGCAGCGAGCTGGGTGACTGGGAGGCCAACACCCCCATCGGCACCGCCTTCCTCAACGCCACGTTGGCGGGAGTCTTCGTGGCGGCGTCGGCCGGCAACACCGGCATCGTGAGCGGGGCGATCAGTAACGCGGCACCCTGGGTGACCACGGTCGGCGCGGCGGTGACGAACCTCGACGAGGCCACCGTCAAGCTGGGCGACGGCACGAAGCTCGTGGGTGGTTCGCTGGACGCACTGCCCGGCGGCGCCTCGCGGTCGATGGTCTTCGGCGAGCAGGCCGGTACGCCGGATCTGGGTGCGGTCTACTGCGAACCGGGCAGCCTCGACCCCGCCAAGATCAAGGGCAAGGTCGTCGCCTGCGCGCTGTCCGACATGTTCGGTTCCGCAGCCGAGATCAAGGCCAAGGGCGGAGCGGCGATGGTGGTCTTCGACCCGGTCGGCAACTACCGGATCAACTCCATCTTCAACTTCCCGGTCGTCTACCTGCCGACCGAGAAGCAGGCCGGCACGCTGTTCAACTACCTGATGCGCCACCCCACCGACGCGACGGTGTCCCTGCGCACCGGCGGTGACGGCTCCAGCGTCCCGGGCGTGCCCAGCGTCGCGGACTTCTCCTCCACCGGCCCGGACAGCGTGGCCGTCGGCGTCGTCAAGCCGGACCTGGTCGCGCCGGGTTCGGACATCATCGCCGCGGTCTCACCGGCGGGCAACTTCGGGCGGGCGTACGACGCGTACTCCGGCACCTCGATGGCCTCACCGTACGTAGCCGGCGCGGCCGCCGTTCTGCGTGCCACGCATCCGACCTGGTCCCCGGGCCGGGTCGCCTCGGCGCTGCGCACCACCGCCACCGACACGGTCGGCACCAGCAGCCCCCTGGACCAGGGCAGCGGTTTCATCAACCTGGCCGGGGCCACCGATCCCGGGCTGGTCATCGAGCCGACCGTGGCCGACCTGGTCGCCTTCAGCGAGACGGCCGTGCCGGACGGCAAGGAGCTCAACCTGCCGGGCATCTCGCTGCGCGAGTACGACGGGACCCGCCCGGTGACACTCACCCGCACCCTGACCAACGTGGGCAAGGAGCGGGAGACCTACCGTTCGTCGGTGTCCGGCCTGAAGGGCATGAAGGTCACCGTGTCGCCGGCATCGGTGACGGTGGCGCCCGGCAAGTCCGCGACCGTGACCATCACGCTGCGTCGCGGCAGCGCGCCCTGGGACCGGTACGTGACCGGGTCGATCGGCTGGCGCGGCAAGGCCCACAGTGCCCGGATCCCGGTCACCGCCCGTCCGTGGGGCATCATGCCCCGACCGTACGGTGACGACGGGGAGGAGTTCGGCCGGATGACCAGCGGTGCGTTCGGCTTCGTCCAGCCCGGCTTCAGCGGACCGCTCGCCGGTCGCAGCACCGGTTACGCGCCGATGCAGCGCGAGTCGTACTCGATCCCGGCGGGCGTCTACGGCGGCGTGTTCGACCCGAAGGCCGCTGGCGTGAAGAAGTTCGACTTCACCGTGCCGGCGAACACCGCCGGCATCATGGTCGAGACCAACGCCGACGACCCGAACACCAACCTGGACCTCTACCTGTACCGGGGCGACACCCTGGTCTACAGCAGTGACAGGTACTGGACCAGCACGGAGCAGGCGTACAAGTTCCTGCCCGAGCCGGGGCGCTACACCGCGTACGTGTTCGCACAGTACCCCGGTGGCCCGGTCGTCGACTTCCAGTTCGGTCACGCCATCATCGGCCGCAACGCGAAGTACACGGGTGCCACGCTGACGCTTCCCCACACGGTGGAGCGCGGCTCGTCGCAGCAGTTCAACCTCAAGCCGAACAAGCCGCTGCCCGCTGGCGACTTCTGGGCGTACACCGAGTACAGCAGCACCAACGGAACGGTCATCCCCGGCAACCTCGTCTACACCCAGCAGAGTGCCTGGGAGTAACGGGTAGCTGAGCGTGGGGCGGTGCCGAGCGGCACCGCCCCACGGTCCTTTCCGGCACCCGGCCCACCGGTTAGGTCATGACGTACGCCGGCCGGCGTCGGTCACTCATTGGTCGAGCCCGCGCCGCACCATCGACGCGTCTTGTGGTCAGCCCCTCGTACTGGCATTCTGACGTGGCATTCCGGCATTCCGGACCACCGCGTATCCGTCGGGTGCGGGTAGGGCGCGCAGGTAGCTTCTCTTACTGTTGGCGTGCACGTCGGCGAGGCTCGGTGGGCGGTGAGGGGATCATCATGCCGCGGTCGGTTGATCCGGTTGACCCCAACACGTTGCTCAGCGACGCCCGACGCCGACTCCTGTCACCGAGTGGTTCGGGGCGGCGGATGTCTCGGCAGGAGGTTGCCGAGGCGGTCAACAACTACCTGTGGGTTACCTACGGCATACGAACCTGCCTGGACGGCAACCACGTGGGAAAGCTTGAACGTGGGCAGTATCGATGGCCGCAAACCGCGACCCGGGAGGCCTTCCGGGCGGTATTGAACGCAGCTCACGATGCTGACCTGGGCTTCTACATCAACCGTAGAGAACGTCACGCTGACAACTTCGGGGGCGGGATGCCCCCAGGTGTGGCCGCCGTGGCCGATGAAAACCGCGATGCCGGGTCGCCGGCAGGCGCGGAGATCACGGACACTGGCGATATGAACCGCCGTGAGTTGCTACGCCTGCTTAGCCTGACGGGAACGCTCCTCGCCGCGCCCGTTCCTGGCGGCCAGCTCGATTGGGCGCGCATCGAATCTTCCAGGGACGGATCCAAGCGTCTTTCTTCAGCCACTCTGCGCGAGTTTGAAGGGCTGAACGCCCACCTGTGGACGGTCTTCGGCGCAGCCGGCTCCAAGACGGCAGTGGCACCGCTGGTGAACAGTCAGCTCAGCACGCTCACGGCCAACCTACGTCGCCCTCAGACGACTGCCGTACGCCGACGGCTCTGCGAGATCGCTGCCGATTTGCTTCAGTTGGCCGGTGAGATCGCCTTCGACGCAAGCGCGTACGACGAGGCGGCCCACTGCTACACCTTGGCCGGGGCGGCTGCTAGGGAGGCGGGTGCCTACGACCTCTGGGCGTGCGCGATGATTCGTCACGCTTTCATCAGCGTCTACGAGCGCGACTTCCGGCAGGCCATGCCGATGCTTGAGGCTGCGGCTGGCTTGGCGGTCAACGGTGACAGCGGGTTGTCGACCCGTCAGTGGGCACATGCCGTGCGGGCGCAGGCGTTCGCGGGCCTGGGAAACCTTGGTGACTGTCGACGGGCGCTCGGCCAGGCCGAGGAAGTCGAGGCCCTACCTGGGCGGGTCCACAACGGTGGATGGTTGCGCTTCGACGGGTCGCGGCTCGCCGAGGAGAGCGGAGCCTGCTACGCCGAACTGGGGCACCCGGACCTGGCTGAACCGATTCTGTCCGCCGCGCTGTCGCAAGAGCTCTCCGTACGGCGGCGTGGAACCGTTCTAGCGGATCTCGCGCTGGTCGGGATCCAGCGGGGCGACGTGCATCAGGTTGTGCTATACGGTGGCGCCGTTCTTGATGTTGCCCGGCAAAGCCGCTCGGGTGTGGTCGCGGCCAAGCTGAGTCGGCTTCAGCACCACCTGCGGCCGTTTCTTCGTGACAGTCATGTTCAGAACCTCGACAGACAGATCAGTGTCTTGACAAGGGCATCTAACTGATCGACCAGGGGGACCAGGTGCAGGTTGAGGAAGCGGGACGAGTCTTCCGCGAGGCGTGGGTTGCTGGAGTCCACAGGCACTACCCCGGCGAGCCGAAGCCGGGCTACACCGCGCCCTGGGAGGATATGCCCGAGTGGGAACGGGAGAGCGCTGCGGCCTGCTTCGAGCAGGTCCGCCACTTCATCGAGTTGGCTCGGGGAGCAACCGCGAACCTGACCCGCGAGCAGAAGAGCCGTTTCGTCGCCCTGTGCTGGATCGCGCAGATTTTCAGGCACTTTCCAAACCCCAAGGCTTCTTATGTCGCCGACTGGCCCGACATGCCGGTGTGGCAGCGAGAGACAGACGCGGACATCTTCGAGCACATCGAGCGACTGGTCAGCTCCTCGTCCTGACGTCGCGACGTGCCCCGCATCGTCTTGTTCGCGTCTTGCGATTCTCCCGCCGACCGATAAATCTCCCCGCAACCCTCCCCCTTGATCGACGTTCCCGACACGTCCACGATCCGTGATGGTTGACGTGCCGTCAGCGATGTTCCGGTGCGCCGGTGCGCGGCATGAGCGGTGACGGGACGTGCCTCAGCGAGGGGTGTTCGTGATTACCCGTCGGCGAGAACGAGAGGAACTGCGGCGATGACCGAACCGTCGATGCCCGAGATCCCAACCGTTGTCGTGGCGCAAGTGCCACAGGTCTTCATCCTCATCAGGGAAGAGGCGACAGTCGGATACCTGTTCGACCTTCCTTCCGGCGCGGTGGCGCTCCTGGACGGCGCCAGGGAGATCTTCCGATCGGACTCCCTGGCAGACTTCACCAGGTTCTTCGGCCCGTTGCTGGACCTGAACATTGCGAGAGTCCGACAAGACCTCTAGACGTAGCATCTCGGATGGTCTGGGCTATGGACGGTGGCGGACGTGTCGATTGCCCGCCCGCCACCGGTCGCCTCGACGGGCGTGCCGCTTGTTCGAGTCTCTTGAACCATCCGTGTAACTGGTCAAGAATCGGCGCGGTGGACGACGTGGACTTCTCGTACGGCTGGGCCCCGTTGCTGGGCCACCTCGACCGGCAGGTGTCCTCCGGGCTGCTGTCGCCGGACACGGCGGCGTTGACCGATCTGATGAGCAGCTACCAGGTGCCGGGGGTCAGCATCGCCGTCGGGCACCTGGACGGGCAGGTGTGGGCTGCGGGGTACGGCGTCACCGGTGGCGCGACATCGACCCCGGTGACCGCCGGCACCGCGTTCGCGGCCTGTTCGATAAGTAAGCACGTCGCCGCGTTCGGCGCACTGCGACTGGTCCAGGACGGTGTGCTGGCTCTGGACACCGACATCCGCGCGTACCTCACCTCCTGGCGACTGTTCGACCGCGCGGGCCGGCAACCCGCGGTCACCGTACGGCAGCTGCTGGCGCACACGGCGGGCCTGTCCGACACCTGGTACCGGGGCTATGCCGCGGATCGCGCCCCTTCGCTGTTGCAGGTCCTGGACGGCAGCGGCCCGACGATCACCGCACCGGTCCGGTCGACCCTGTTGCCGGGGAGCCGTTTCCGTTACTCGGGCAGCCACTACTGCGTGCTTCAGCAGTTGCTGGTGGATGTGACAGGCACGGCGTTCGAGGACCTGATGCGCACGCTGGTGCTGGACCCGGTGGCGATGGCCGACAGTAGCTTCGACCAGCGGTTTCCGCACCAGCGGCCGGATCTGGTGGCGCGGGGCCACCACGGCGGCGGCACCGCGGTCCCCGGCGGGTGGCGTACGCAACCGGAGCTGGCGGCGGCGGGACTGTGGAGCACACCGACCGACCTGCTCCGGCTCGACCTCGAGATCGCCCGAGCGGTCTCGGGAGACTCGCGGCTGCTCGACCGCGACCTGGCCACCGAGATGTGCAAGCCGCAGATCCCGGGCGGCGCCTACGGGCTCGGCACCGAGGTCGAGGACCGCGCCGGGTGCCGGCGATTCGGACACACCGGGTTGAACGTCGGCTACACCTGCTTCTCGTACGTGTGGCCGGACAGCGGCATCGCGGTCGCGGCGATGACCAACTCCGAGGACGGCTGGGAGACGCTGGTCAGCATCCGCGCCGCCGCGGACCGTCGGTACGCCACAGGTGTCACCACCGCACCGCCGGGTGACGTGTCGGGCCGCTACGTCCTGCGCGACGACTATCCGATCGACGTCGCGGTCTCCGACGGTCACCTGACCTTCTCCGCGGCTGGGCAGCAACCGGTGGTGCTGCGCGCGGAGCCGGACGGTCGCTACCTCCACCCAGGACTCGACCTGGCGATCCGGTTCCTACCGGCCGACGTCCTGGAACTGCGGCAGGAAGGAATGACCCAAACCGCGAAACGGTCGTGACGGTGACGGATAGCGATTCGATCTTGGTTGCACTACTCTTCCCGCCATGGCCCTGAGTCCAGACCAGTTCTATGACCACGCGATCTCCGTCGCGGACGGCGAACGGCGGCTTCCGCTGGCGGCGGGCATGACCGGATGGGACATCAGCCCATTCGACCAGGACGGGCTACGCGCCGCGCCGCTGCGCCCCCCGGTGGTGCCCGACCCCGCCCGACACGGCGAGGATCCGGCGGAGTGCCGCAACTGCCAGGAGCGTGACGAGGGAATCTGGTTCAACGATCACTGGCGGCTGGCCCGTATCACGGGCGTGGGCGTGCCGCTGGCCCTGATGCTGTACCCGCGCGACCACTACGACATGGCCGACCTCCCCGACGATCTCGCCGCGGAGCTGGGCCTGCTGAGCACGCGGATCGTCCGCCACGTGCAGGCCCTGCCGCACATCTCGCGGGCGCACGTCTACCGCGTCGGAGACGGCGCCGCCCACCTGCACGTCTGGTTCTTCGCGCGGCCCGAGGGCCAGGCGCAGCTCTTCGGATCCTGGCTTGTCGTCTGGGACGACCTCCTGCCGGAGTATCCCGCCGACATCGCCGAGGCGGACGCCGCGATCGTGGCCGACGCCCTGGTCGCCTCGCACGGGGGCCGTCGAACGGCCGCCCCGTGACCGCCCGCCCGCCCGGCTGATCCGGCCGGAGGGCCAGCGCGGTCCTTACTGTCGCTCGGGCACGTCTATGGCGGTGGCGTGCGGGTCGATGTGCAGACCTGCGGCAGCCGCTTCGTCGCCACCGCGCAGCAGGTCTCTGACGCGGTGAACGGTGGGGGTGATGTCCGTGACGGCAACCGTCCACTCGTCGACGTACCGGTCGACAGCCTCGTCGGACAACCCAACCTGTAGCGACCGGTACGGCAGCGCCTTCAGGTGCAGTGACCGTTCCAGATCCCACTGCACCCGTACCGGGCTGGCCTTCAGTTGCCGGCTCCAGGTCGCCCTGTCACCGTGCAGGTCTCGGTCGTAGTGGCTGAGGCAGGCTCGTGCCAGCGCCCACTCGAACCCTTCCCGCGTGATGTCGATCGACAACACGCGTTCCTGCCCTGGCTTGGTGGCCCAGCCGCAGCGGTACATCATCCACAGGAATGACGGCTTGATCCACGTCATCCGGTCCCGCTTGAAGGGGGCCACGAGACGTCCGGCCGCCACCGCTGGCAGCGCGATCTGCGGAGGGTACGCCTGGTACACGGTGATGGTGTCGGCCGAGTGGCGTGCGCGGATCTGCCGGGTGGGGACGGACACGGCCCGATCGTCACCGACCGAGAGTTGACCGCGCAACCGAGATAGCTACTGCGCGGTGCCGGCGAGCAGCCACCGCCGGACGGGGATCTCCAGAAGCACCCGGTCGCTTCCCGTGCTGACGTCCCAGCCGCAGCCGATCCACCAGGTCTCGTCGGCGTAGACGAACCAGACCGGCGTCAGGTGCGGGGAGCCGTCGCGCCGCAACGTACACAGCCAGACGTTCCACTCCCGCGACAGGCGTAGCGCAACGTCCGTCGATGGCATGGTGCGGGGCTCGGTCACCTGGCAAGTCGATCACACCGAGGAGCCGGGGTGCCGGGCACCCGCGCCGTCAGGTGGTCGGTGCCCAGGAGGGGCGCCAGGTCGTCGCGGGGAGCGCAGCCAGGCTTGCGACGTGGTCGATGACCGCCCGCAGGCCGGGGTGCGGGTTCGCCCGGGGGAGGAGAAGCGACAGCGGGTACGCGAGCGTCGGATTCACGATCGGGATGCGGCGTAGGTCGTGGTTCGCCGGCCAGAGGTACCTGTCGCGCGAGCCCACCAGGGTTGCCACGTCGGCGGAGTCCGCGAGGATGTCGAGGAGCACCTCGTCGCCGAAGTGCGGGCCCGCCGCGTCGATGCGCAGGTCGAAGTGGGTTGCGAGCTGGTCGTAGAAGTCCGCCCATTCGCTGCGCGGCGCGATGCCCGGCACCCAGATCCGATGCCCGCGCAGCCGCTGCGGTGTCAGTGATCGGGCGGAGGCGAGCGGGTGCCTCGGGCCGACGAGGAGTTCCAGCGGGGAGTCGAACGCGGGGACCATCCGCACGTCGCGCGGTAGGGCGGCGGGGTCGGTGACCGAGCGGAACGAGGCGTCGATGTCGCCGGCCTGGACGGCGGCGGCCGCCTCGCGCGGGTCGGCGACCCGCAGGGTCACCACGTCGAGGTTGGTCTCCGGATGTGACCGCCAGTAGTCGTGCAGGACGACGGCCTGCGCGGATCGCAGGCCGAGCACGTCGATCCGCAGGGCCCGCGAGCCCGGCCTGATCGCGGCGACGGCACGGTCGACCCCGGCGACGACGTCTCGGGCGTGCGGGAGGAACGCCTGGCCGTCGAGTGTCAGCTCGACTCCTCGGGCGGTACGGGTGAACAGCCGGACGTCGAGCTCACGTTCGAGGGCGGCGATCCGCTTCGACACGGCCTGTTGGGTCACGCCGAGCTCGTCGGCAGCCTGTTGCAGCTGCCCGAGCTCCGACGCCCGGACGAACGATCGCACCGCCTCGGTATCCACGCACCCATTATGCGCACGCACAACCGGCGGTTGTGGCTCGCCCGGGAGTCGGTTGTTTGCTCCCACGGCGGTCGAAGCGGTGGGATGCCCGGATCCGAACACGCTTGTCAGGAGGGAGCCGCATGCGCGTGCGATTGGGGCCCGACTTCGGCTGGCTGTGGTCGGCGTACGGGGTCAGCGCGTACGGCACGTGGCTCGCCTTCGGCGCGTTTCCGCTGCTCGCGGTGCGAGTGCTGGACGCGTCGGCATTCGCCGTGTCGCTGCTGGAGGCGGCGGGGCTCGCCGTCGCGGCGATCGTCGCCGTCTCGCTCGGGCCGTGGGTCGAGCACCGGGCCAAGCGCCCCGTGATGATCACGATGGACCTGGTCCGGTTCGCGGCGATGGCCAGTGTCCCGGTCGCGTACCTTCTCGGCGTGCTGTCGTACGGCCAACTGTTGGTTGTCTCGGTGGTCTGCGGGACGGCGAGCATCGCGTTCACCGCGGCGTCTGGCGCGTACCTGAAATATCTGGTCCGTGGTGAGCATCTCCTGGTGGCGAACGGGAGGTTCGAGGGCACGACCTGGACGGCGATCGCGGCGGGCCCGCCGCTGGGCGGTGCGCTTGTCGGGTTGCTCGGCCCGGTCGTCACGGTCCTGGCCGACGCGCTCAGCTATTTGCTGTCCGCGCTCGCGGTCCTGCGCATCCGGGGCGGCGACGTCGCGGCGCCCCGTGACCGGGTCACCCGGCTGCGCCCGGCCGACCTGCCGCACGGCTGGCGACTCATCCTCGGCGACCGCGTCCTGCGGGGTCTGTTTCTCAACTCGGTGCTGGTCGGCGGCCTCATCATGGCCACCGCCCCGCTGTTGGCCGTTCTCCTGCTCGGCGAGTACCACACGCCGGCCTGGCAGTACGGTCTCGCGTTCGGCATCCCGGCGCTCGGCGGGTTCCTGGGTGCCCGCCTGTCCGCGCGTCTCGTGCGCCGCCACGGCCGACGCCGCGTCATGATCGTCTCCGGGTGGCTGCGCTCGGTGTTCCCCCTCGGTCTCGCGTTCGTCCAGCCCGGCATCCCCGGGCTGGTCACCGTGGTCGTCGTCGAGAGCCTGCTGATCACCTGTATGGGCATCTTCAACCCGATCTACGCGACCGAACGACTGCAACGGACTCCGGTGTCGCACACCGCCCGGGTGCTCAGCACCTGGACTGCCAGCAGCAGACTCCTGCAGGCTGTCCTGATGGTGATCTGGGGTGTGCTCGCCACCCGCACCAGCCCGCTTGCCGCGATCGCCGTCTCCGGCGTACTCCTGCTCGCCACCCCGCTGCTGCTGCCCGACCGGAAGGACTGGTCGGCCCCGGAGCCCGTCGGGCCGGCCGAGCCCGTCCGCGTCGGCCGGGGCGTCAGTGAATGATGGGCGGATGGAGGGACGGGCGTACCTGGAGAAGTACATTGTCGATCGACTGCCGGCCGGAGCTGGTCAGCCGCCGCACGGGCGGACGGTGGACCGTTCGGAGATCCGCGGCGTGGCGGTGGGACTGGTGGCGGCCGGTGCCCTGGCTCAGGAGGAGATGGAACGCATCCTCGCCGACCTGGATCGGGAGTTGGAGCGACGTGGCCGGTTCACCCGCGTCGTGAGGCACATGGCGACCGAGAAGCGCATGTCGACCGAGGGTCGCCTGACGCCCGATCACTGGGCGCCGCTGTCGGTCGAGGCCCGGCAACAGTTGGTGTTACAGCACGGTCGTGACCGCGCGCGGTGGCAGCAGCCGGTTGTCGAGCCTGCCCGGTTGCGGGAGGTGATCTCGCTGGCCGGTCGCACGCTGACGCTTGACGCGGTGCCCGCCACGCTGATCAGCCTGGAACGCTGGTCGACGATGGTCGTGGTGCGGCTGGCGTACGCCGGCACCGACGCCCGTGATCCGGGTTCGCTGGACGGCATGCACGCCCGACTGGGGCGGTGGCGCGGGTGGGACGACGCGGGAACGCAGTACCGGGCCGGCGGCGGCAGCGGCGAAGGGCGCGGGGGCCTGTTCGTGGAGACGGTGGTCTTCGAACCCGGCCCTCCGGACGAGGCGCGCACGCTGACGCTGGCGTACGACCGGGACGGTGGGTCGGAACGCTGCACAGTCGCCCTCGGCGACCCGACGACGCCAGCCTGATCGGGAGCACTCCCGGCTCCGGGATCACCGGTCCTTGCGCAGCAGGACCGTCACCGCCTGTCCGTCGGCCGTGCCGAAGGTGCCGTCGGTGGGATGCCCCAGCGCGGCGCCGAGGGCGCGGACGTGCAGATCGACAACCGCCTCCACCAGGTCGGCCAGCACCGACACCGTGCCGCGGCCCTGTCGCCAACCCGCCACGCCCAGACCGAGGCCGATGACCGCCGCGGGCCACCACAGCAGGCCGAGCGCCAGGTACAGCAGCCCCCAGCCCACCCGTCGGGCGGCCGCGGTGAAGTCGGCCTGGGCGAGGGCGAGCGGGTCCCGGGTCTCCTCGGGCAGCAGCAACCACAGCCGGGGCCAGGCGGCGGCCAGGTCCAGGTCGTAGCAGGCCCGCACCCGTACCGCCGTGGCGAGCATGCGGTCACCGATCCAGGTCGGCCGGTCCGGCTCGGTCAACGCGATCCGGTCGCAGGCGCGGGCGAGCGCCTGGGTGTCCGGCAGCGGCCCGGTGGCGCCGTCGGCGGACCGCAACCGGCGTGCCTTGTCCCGCAGGGCGGCCTCGTAGCGGGCCACGGCGGCGTGCCACCGGCGCCGCCGCCGGCGGGTCACCGCCTCGCCGGCCCGGCCCCAGCCCTGGGTCCACAGGGCCACGACCAGGCGTTCCAGGCTCTGAGCGGCCGTCGCGGCGACGACGCTGGCCAGCACGACACCGAGGACGATCAGCAGCGCGGAGCCGGTGCCCGGGGCCGGTGACCCGAGGGCGAGCCGGTCGATCTCCCGCGCCAGCAGCCACAGGTCCCACCAGTGGGCGTGGCCGAGTCGCACCGCCACGGCGGCCACCGCCACGAACACCACACCGGGCAGCGCCAGGCCGGCGAGCCACCGCTCCGCCAGCTTTCCGCCGAGCGAGGCGATGACCGCGTTCACCGGTCCATCCGAAACGTCGGCAGCGGGCAGTCCCACACGGCGCAGCGCGGCGGCGGGCCAGCGTACGGCCGGGGGATCTCCACCCGGTCGCACAGGTCACCGGGGCACACCTGGACGACCTCCGGGCGGCGGCCGTGGACGCCGGCCAGCGGCAGGTAGTGGTGGCCCCGGACGGCCGTGTCGCCACCGACCAGCCCGCCGAGGCGCATCAACTCGGTCACCTCCGCGAGCACCGCGTCCACGCCCGGGTCGGACACCGGCCCGTCCCGCAGCCGCGCCAGGGCCTGGGCTGGTTCCGGCCCGAGCAGGTCGCCCACCTGCGCGATGTCCGCGCAGATCCGGGCCAGCCGGGCCGCCCGGTCGCCGTCGAGTCGCCTGTCCGGCGCCGATTGACTCATCGGCTGATTATCTCCTGTCGATGTGGCGCGCGGCTGGCAGGCTGGGGGCAACCGCGACGGGGAGGTGCGCCGGTGGGTCGCTTTTCGAGAGACGCCGTCGACCAGTGGCGTCGTGCCGCGGCCAGGCAGCCGCGCGGCGACCGGCGGTGGGCCGAGGCCCAGGTCGAGCTGGGGGCCGCGCTGCTCGACCGGTACCACGCGGGCCAGGCGCGGCAGGACCTGATCGAGGCCACCGTCGTGCTGGAGGCCGCGATCCGCACGATGGCCGACTCCTTTCTGGCCGAGGAGTTGGGTACGCCGCACGGTGTGCGCGCGCTTGCCACGTACACCGACGTGCTGCTGGCCAGAGCCCGGATCGAGAGTGAGCCGCAGCTCCTGGACATCGCCGAGCGGTATCTACGGTTCGCGGAGGACGCCTCGGCCGACCTCGGCAACAGCGCGGTGCTGGGGCTGAAGACCTGCCAGGTCTATCGGGTCCGGCACGACTTCGACGGCTCGGTCGACACGCTCTACCGGCTCACGGCCATCGCCAAGATGGCCGAGCGGTGGATCAGCGAGGAGCAGCTGCCCGTGTTGCGGGGCATCCACGCGGAGGCGCTGTTGCGCGCCCACCAGCTCACCGGTGTGGAGGACTACGTCGACGAGGCGTTGGAGCTGGTGTCCTCGGTGGATACCACCGGGCCCAATCAGGACCAGATCGTCATGCTGCGAGCCCGGTGCCTGCTGGCCCGGGCGGCCGGGACCACCCACACGGCAGATGTCGAACGGGCCGTCGCGATGCTGCGCGACCACAGCCCGCAGAGCATCGACGCACGGTTCCTGGCCGGGCAGACGCTGCTCACCCTGGTCGACCGCACCGGCCGCGCCGAGCTGCTCGGCCAGGCCTGGGAGGAGTTCGCCGCCGCGCTGAACACCGTCGGTGAGCGGCATCCGCACCATCGGACGGCGCTCGCCAGCCTCTCCACCGTCGGCATGAAGACGCACCAACTGACCGGCGACCTCTCCGCCCTGGAGACGGCGATCGGCCTGCTGCGCCGGGCGCTCGCCCTCTCCGTGCGCGGGGAGCCCAACCATGCGTTGTACTCAGACCAGTTGGGTTACAGCCTCCGGTTGCTCTACGACGCCACCGGGGAACCCGCCTACCTGGAGGAGTCGCTCGTCCTGCTGCGGCGGGCGCTGGACGCTCTGCCCGCGCGTGATCCGCACCGCGCCGAGACCGGGTTGTCCATCGCCCAGGCGTTGCGGGCGACCTATCTGCGTACCGGTGAGAAGGCACTGCTCACCGAGGCCGCCGAGCGGGCGCGCGCCGCCGGCCGCGTCGACTCCGGCGCCGTGCCGGTCCGGATCCAGGCCTTCGACAAGGCGGCCTACACGCTGACCGCGCTGGGCCGGTGGAAGGAGGCGACGGAGGCCTTCGACGAGGCCATCACGCTGCTGCCCCGGCTGGCCTCCCGGGGGCGCACCCGACGCGACCAGTACGCCGACCTCGGCTCGACGGCCGGGTTGGCGGCGACGGCCGCCTCCTGCGCCATCGGCGCCGGGCAGCCGGAGCGGGCCCTGGAGCTGCTGGAGCGTGGCCGGGGCCTGCTGCTGCACCAGCGGTTGACGGCGGACGGCGAGTGGGCGGCGCTGCAACGCGCCGACGGGCGTCTGGCGGGCGACTTCCAGCGGATGCGCCGGGACTTCGAAGCACCCGCCCCCGAAACGCCGCGGCCCACCACCTTCGGCCGGGACCGGGAAACCGAGTGGAACGTGCTGCTGGCGACGATCCGGGAGCTGCCCGGCCTGGGCGACTTCCTGCGCCCGCCCAGCGCCCGGCAGTTGCTCGACCAGGTCGACGGCACCGTGATCGTGCCGATCGTGAGCGAGTTGCGCTGCGACGCGCTCATCCTGCGGCAGCACCGCGTGACGGTGCTGCCGCTGCCGGATCTGACGCTGACCGAGGCCATGACGCAGCTGCGCCTGCTCCAGGAGGCCACCACCACGGCCTACGATCCGGCGGCGGACGCGCGGAGCCGGCTGCGCGCCCAGTCGGTGCTCACCGGCGTACTGGAATGGTTGTGGCATGCCCTCGTCGGGCCGGTCCTGGAGCACGTGGACGCGCCCGGGGCGGCCGGCGAGCTGCCGCGTGTCTGGTGGTGCCCGGTCGGCCCGCTGGCGTTCTTCCCCCTGCACGCCGCCCAGGCCGGCGCCGGCCGGTCCGCCCTCGACCGGGTGGTCTCCTCCTACACCCCGACCGTGACCGCGCTCGCCCGCAAACGCACCGGGCCGCGCAGAGCCCGGCCCGACGCCCGGTCCTGCGTCGTGGCGATGCGCGCCACCCCCGGCGGCCCGGGAGCGCTGCCCAGCGCCGAACGCGAGGCCGCGTCGGCGGCGCGGGCGCTGCCCCGAGCGTGGCTCGGGCTGGACGCGACAGCCACCCGGCAGCAGATCCTGGACCGGCTGACCGACTCGGCGTACGCGCACTTCGCGTGCCACGCGGTGGCCGATCCGCACGACCCGGCGCAGGGCCGGCTCCTCGTCCACGACCACCAGGACAACCCGCTCACCGTGACCGACGTGTCCCAGCTCGACCTGGACGCGGAGTTCGCCTTCCTGTCGGCCTGCGCGACCGCCCAGGCCCCGCCGACCCTTGTCGACGAGTCGCTGCACATCACCGGCGCCTTCCAACTCGCCGGGTTCCGGCACGTCATCGGCACCCTGTGGGAGATCGACGACGCGGTCTCCCTCGCCCTGACCACCGCCTTCTACCAGCACGCCGACCCGACCGGGGCGGCGGCGTACGCGCTGCACTCGGCCGTGCGAGGGCTGCGGGACCGCTACCCGCTGGCGCCGACGCTGTGGGCGGCGCACATCCACACCGGCGGCTGAACGCCGCGCACCGGGCCACCGCCCGTCGGCGTCAGCGGGTGAGCCGGACCAGCGCCCGGGCCTTCTCCGTGTGGGGATGAGTCGGGCCGTGTACGCGTTCACATGCGGCAAGCGCGGCCCGCGCCTCCCGACCCGCCCGCGGGTCACCCTGCTCGACCAGCAGCAGGGCGAACAGCGTCCGCATCTCCAGGGTCGCGGGATGGTCGGCGCCCCGGCCCCGTTCGCTGTCCGGCAGCGTGTCGGCCAGCAACCGGATCGCCTCGGCCCGCCGGCCCACTCCGTCCAGCGCCCTGGCCAGGGAGTGCTGGGCGTGCAGGCGTACACCGTCGGTGTTGCTCAGGGCGCGCCCGGCGTCGTCCGCCAGCGTCCGGGCGGCGTCGACCGCCTCGGCCGCCCGGCCGTTGTCGAGCAGGACGACGAGCAGGTTGCTGCGGGCCTGGAGCGACACCGGGCTGATGGGCCCCAACGTCCTGGTCATCCGCTTGACCACGTCCCGTAGGGCCTGCTCGGCCTGCTGGCTGCGGCCCTGCAGGTGCTGGATCCCGGCAAGCTTCAGCTGGCAGGTCAGGGTGTCCGCGTCGTCCCTGCCCAGCGTCCGGGCCATGCCGTCGGCGACCCGCCGCAGCAGCGGCTCGGCCTCGTCGAGGCGACCCAGCTCGATCAGCAACCAGCCGAGGTTGTTGCCGCTGCGCAGCGTCTCGGCGTCCTCGTCGCCCAGCACCCGGCGCCGGGCCGCGTAGACGTCTCGTTGCACCCGCTCCGCCTCGGCGTGGGAGCCGCGCTGCCAGAGCGCGAAGGCCAGGCTGTGCTTGCTGCGCAGGGTGTCCGGATGCTCCGGCCCCAACGCCGAGCTGCGCAACCCGACGATCTCCTGATAGACGGCCACGGCTTCGGCGACGTCGTTGCCGCGCATCAACTCCTGCGCGTAACGGGACCCCGCCTCCAGCGTGCGGGTGTCGGTCGCGCCGTACTGCTCGTGGTAGGCGTGGTATTGCAGCCCGAAGGCGACCGGACCACCGACCGTCTCGGTGGTCGAGCGGCCGCCCTGGGTGACGGTGATCTCGATGACCGGCCCGGACGACGTCGCTTTGGGCGGTGGCTCGTCGTCGCGTTTACGGCTTCGGTTGAACCATCTGCCCACCGCACGGACCTCCCGCAGTGTCGACAACTTCACGACCCGTCATCGACAGCAGACTACGTGTAGACGTCAACCGATATCGGCGGCGGCGAGGGAGTATCGACGCTCGCACGTCAGGAGGTGGGGAGTGCACGTCAGTCTGGCGACGAGCGCGGGTAGGGCCGACCGGCCGAACGAGGACTTCGTCGGTGCGGTGCCCGGCGCTGTCGTCCTGCTCGACGGCGCGGGCATCCCCGGAGCCGAGTCGCTCTGCCACCACGGGGTCGCCTGGTACACCCACCGCCTCGGCGGTGCGCTGCTCGGCCACCTGTCGCCCGACGACGGGCGGGACCTCGGTGACATCCTCGCCACCGTCATCGACGAGATCGCCGCCGAGCACCGCGACACCTGCGACCTCGCCGACCCCAGCAGCCCGCAGGCCACCGTCCTGCTGGCCCGCGCCCACCGGGGCCGCCTGGACTATCTGCTCCTCGCGGACTCCTTCCTCGTCCTCGACCAGGCCCACGGTGCCCCGCAGGTGATCACCGACGAGCGCGAGGCGCTCGCTCGGCGCGACTGCGCGGCCCCCCTGAGCGGCATTGCCCGGGGAACGCCGGAGTACGACCGCGTGCGCGCCTCCTGCGTCACCGCGCTGCGTGCCCGCCGGAACCGACCGGGCGGTTACTGGATCGCCAAGGATGACCCGCGCGCGGCGCGGGAGGCGGTGACCGGCAGCCGGTCCCTTGCCGACCTGAACGGCGTCGCGCTGCTCAGCAACGGCGCCAGCCGCATCGTCAGTCCGTACGGTCTGACCGACTGGCCCGGCGTGCGGGACGTGCTCGCCACCCACGGCCCGTCCGAGGTCGTCCGCCGCGTCCGGCAGGTCGAGGCCGACGGGGGCCCCGACGCGCAGTCCCCGGACGACGCCACGGTGGCGTACTGCACGCACCTGTCGCGCTGACGGTCAGCCGCGAAGCGGACCCGTCTACGGCTGGGAGCGAGGTGCGCACTCGGGTGTGGTCTGGCTGACGTACGAACTGGTGGCCACCAACAGGCCCAGGCCCCACAGGGTGTAGGCCGGCAGCACGATGGCCAGGAACCACCTCGCCCCGTCCACGTTGTTGCCGGTGGCCCAGGCGGTCATGCCGCCGATGCCGAAGTAGGTGGTGAGGCCGGCGCCGAGGAAGAAACCGGGGCCGGCCACCAGCCAGCGCGGGACCTGACGGCCGGCGAGCGGCAGCACCCATCCGGGCCAGATCCGACCCCAGCGGTGCACCAACGCCAGCGGCAGCAGCGTGCCCGCGAGGAGCAGCAGGACAATGAAGGTGATCATGAAGGCCCAGGGGATCTCCGGTGCCTTGCTCGACACGAAGCCGTGCACGATCTCGGCGACGAAGCGTGCCAGACAGGCGGCGACAGTCAGGTATGCGGCGAAGAACGCCCACGATGGCGCAGGAGCGGCCCGCCCCTCGGGCCGGCGACCGTGGACGCGACCGCAGCTCCGGCAGCCGCCGCGGGCCCGCCGCTGCTCCCCGACGGCGACGGCGATGGTCACGGCACCGCCGAGGGCGCCACTGCCCCTCGCCAGCAGGGTCACCCAGTCCAGCGCGTCCAGATCCATCCCGAACAGGCCGCCGAGGATCATCAGGAGGCTCAGCGGGAACATGAACGAGTACAGGACCAGGGCCACGCCGGACACCCAGCCGAGGGCGGCCAGCGCCCATCGGACCCGGCGGCTCCAGTCTCGTTCGGCACCCGACCTGATCAGCAGGATCGCCGTCGTCGACAGCACCGCGGGCACCACGGGAAGCCACCCTCCGGGAAAGAACGACTCACCCGGCTCGGCGAACCGCGGCGCGCCCCGGACGGCCCACCAGGCGTGGACGACCGCGTACGCCGTGACCCACGCGGCGGTGCCCGCGGGAACCCACCTCCGCCAGCCGGCGGTGGTGCGCACGGGCCGTTCTGTCCAGCGGATCATGGACCGATCATCGCTGGCGCCGGCCGGCTCCTCCTCCCCGCCGAAGGGGAACGCCGTGCCTCCGCCGGGGGAGCCGGGGAGGACCGTCACCGGGGCGACTCGTCGCGGAGCGCGCGCCGGGTGCGGTGCCCAGCCACGTAAGCTCGGCGGGTTCTGGTGCGTCGTGGCTGGCCGCACGGCGTGCCGAACAGCGAACGGGCAGACGCGATGGAGGCGGGGTTGGTGGCAGTCCTACGGGTGACGACTCGCAATGCACGGTTCCAACAGTGGGAGGCGCTGCTGGGCAATCGCACCAAGCGCCAGCGCAGCGGCGAGTTCTTCGTTCAGGGCGTCCGACCCATCAAGCTGGCGATCCACCTCGGGTGGCAGGTCCGCCAACTTCTGTATAACGCGGACGCCCACCTGTCGACCTGGGCGCAGGAGACCCTCGACGCGGCCGGCGCGACCAGGGTCGCCGTCGCCGGCGAGTTGATGGTCGAGCTGGGCGGCAAGGTGGAGGGCGCCCCGGAGCTGCTTGCCGTGGTGGCGTTGCCCGACGACGACCTCGGTCGCATCCCGACCGGCCCCGACCTGCTCCCGGTCGTCTTCGACCGGCCGACCAGCCCCGGCAACATCGGGACGCTGATCCGGTCGGCGGACGCCTTCGGCGCGAGCGGCGTCGTCATCACCGGCCATGCCGCCGACGTCTACGACCCCAAAGCCGTACGCGCCAGCACGGGTTCGCTGTTCTCGGTGCCCGTCGTGCGCGTGCCCGGACACCGGCCGGTCCTCGACTGGGTCGCCGCCATCCGAGCCGACGGCGTCGAGGTGCGGGTGGTGGGCACCGACGAGAGCGGGGCGGTCGAGGCGACCGAGTACGACTTCACCCAGCCGACCCTGCTGGTGATCGGAAACGAGACGTCCGGGCTCAGCTCGGCGTGGCGCGACGCCTGCGACCACCTGATCCGGATCCCCATGGTGGGCATGGCCAGCTCCCTGAACGCCGCCACCGCCGGATCCGTCGTCCTGTACGAGGCGGCACGCCAACGAACCGGCGGGGGGCGCGTCAGGCGATGAGTCGGTCGAGCAGGTCGAACTGGTCGTACGGCTGGTCGTAGTCGCCGAAGTGCCCGTCGTCGCGGACGATCTGGGTGCCGCCGAGGCGTTCGAACATGGCACGTCCCTGGCGGTCGTCGCAGCCGTACGGATCCTGGCGCGAGTTGATGAAGGAGATGTCGCGCACGTGCGACCGGATCGCGGCCCAGTCGTAGCTCTGCTGCAGGACCGGCTCCGCACTGGTGTTGGGCGGGGTGCAGTAGCCGGCGACCAGGATCGCCTGGGCAACTGTCACCTCGACGTGCTCCAGGAGCGCCAGGAGGAACGCCGCGCCGCCGGAATGGCCGACCAGGACCGTGTCCTCGTCGAAGCGGTGCGCGCCCAGCACCTTCGGCAGGAACGTGGCGATCGGCTCGACGTTGAGGTCGGGGAGGTGCGGCACCTCGACGGTGTAGCCCCGGGCCGCCAACCGCCCGGCCAGCCAGCGATACCAGCAGACGTCCGGGTTGCCGCCGGTCCCGTGGAAGATGATCGCTCTGCGCCCCACCGTGCCCCCCTCGGATCGAGGGTCTGATCAAACCACGCCCCGCCGACACCGTCAGGCCAGCGGCACCTGCTCGGCCCGGTCGCCGTCGCCCCCGGAGCGGACCCCGACGGGCGTGACGATCGGGGCGGTGACGATCCGGCTGGGCAGCACCGGCGCGTCCCGGCCCGTGCCGCGCCGGTCGCCGCCGGAGGACTGCTCGTGGTAGTCCTGCTCGACGTTGACCGTCCAGACGTCATGCGTACTGCCGGTGGCGATGTTCTCGACGGTGAGCATCGCGGTCAGCATCGAGTGGTCCTGGTTGTTGTAGCGGTGCATGCCGTTGCGCCCCACCGGGTGCACGTTCGGCACCGCCTCGGCCAGCCACGCCCGGATCACGTCCACGTTGTGCTGGTAACTCTCGTCGTACACCGGGTAGGCCTTCGGCATCCGCACGACGTAGCCGGCCTCCACCACGCCGGGCCGGGCCAACCCCAACCCCTCCAGCTCCGCGGTGCCCAGGGCCACGAGGTCGGCATCCGGGGTACGCCACATCTCGTCGTCCTCGAACACGAAGTACTCCAGGCCCAGGCAGGTGCGGCCGTCCTTGACCAGGTACGGCGACCAGGAGCCGAAGTTCTGGATCCGACCCACCCGCACCCCCGGGTCGTGCACGTAGATCCAGTTGTCCGGGAACGAGAACTCCGCCGGCACCACCAGCGCGACCGTCAGGAAGTCGCGGTAGCGCAGGTCGGCGGCGCAGGCCAGCACCTCCGGCGGCGCCGCCGGACGCAGGACGGACACCAGCTCCGAGATCGGCATCGACGAGATCACGTGGTCGGCCGGTTCGGTACGCTGTCCGCCCGCGCCGTTGACCGTCACGCTGGTCGCCCGCCGTCGCGCCGGGTCGCGGTGCACCGCGGTGACCCAGGTGCCCGTCGACACCTGCCCACCCCGGTGGCACACCTGCTCGGCGCAGCGCTCCCACATCATCCCCGGCCCGTACTTCGGGTACTGGAACTCCTCGATCAAACTTGTCACGTCCGTGCGTCGGCGGCTCGGCAGCAGCGCGTTGCGGATCGCCGTGGCCAGCGACAGGTTCTTGATCCGCTGCGCGGCCCAGTCGGCCTGCAACCGGTCGGCCGGCATTCCCCAGACCTTCTCCGTGTACGTCTTGAAGAAGATCGAATACAGTCGCCAGCCGAACCGGGCCGACACCCAGCCCTCGAAGTGCGACTGGTCCCGGGGTGGCCGGAGGCGGGCGCGGGCGTACGAGCCGAGGCAGTGGACCGCCTCGGTCAGCCCCAGGTTGCGCAGCGCGTTCATCGCGCTGAGCGGGTAGTTGAACAGCGCACCCCGGTAGAAGATCCGGCTCATCCGGGGCCGGGTCAGGAAGTCCTCGTCGGGCAGGATCTCGTGCCAGAACGCCTCCACCCGAGGCACCTTGGTGAAGAACCGGTGCCCGCCGATGTCGAACCGCCACCCGTCGCGTTCCACGGTCCGGCTGATCCCGCCGACCACCTCGTCGGCCTCGAAGACCCGGACCGTCCGGCCGTGCCGGAGCAGCTCGTACGCCGCCGTGAGCCCCGCCGGCCCCGCACCGATGACCACCGTGCCGTGCTGCTCGCTCCCGCTGCCGATGTCCCCGCTCCCCACCGTCGTGGGAAACGCCCCGCCTACCCGCTCTGCGTCGAATGTCACTCCTGGTCAACGATCGATTCCGCTCCGGAGTGGCGTCTGGCGGCGGACAACCGGTTGGACCACACTCCGGTGCGGCGGAGATGGACCGGCGGATGGGGGAGCGGGGGCGGATGCACAGGTGGCGCAGCGGCACGGCGAACCTTGCCGTCCGGTTGGCCGTGGTCGGCGACGCCACGGCGCGCGCGGCCCGTCGGGTGCCGGAACCCTGGCCGTACGTCATCGGCCTGTTCCTCGGCGCGAAGCTGCTGCTGACCCTGCTCGGGCTGCTGGTCCTGCACGCCTGGGACGGCGTGCCGGGTGCGCCGCCGCCGGACGAGGCGATGATGTGGGCGCAGCAGCGCGAGATCACCGGGCAGCGGTGGATCTCCTTCTGGTTCGCCTGGGACGGGCTGCTCTACCTGCGGCTGAGCGAGCTGCCCCTGAACCAGCCCTGGAACGACTTCGGCTTTCCGCTGCTCTACCCGTTTCTGGCCCGGCCGGTCGGTGCGCTGCTCGGCGGCGACAACGCGCTGGCCCTGCTGTTGATCAGCAACGTCGCGTTCCTGCTGGCGCTCTGGTACGGCTACCGGCTGGCCGAGCTGCTGCTCGGCGACGCGCCCGCCGCCCGCCGGTTCACCCGGTACCTCGTGCTGTTGCCGACCGCGTTCCTGTTCCAGGCCGCGCTCACCGAGTCGCTCTTCGTCTGTCTCGCGTTGGCCGCGTTCTACCACGCCGAGCGGGGGCAGTGGGTGCTGGTCGGTGTGCTCGGCTACTTCCTGGCGATGAGCCGCTCCGTCGGCCTGCTCGTCGCACTGCCGCTGGCCCTGATCCTGCTGCGCCAGCACGACTGGCGGCTCGGCCCGCGCGCCCTGCTCGGCTACCTGCGGATCGGCTGGCCGTTGCTGCTGCTGCCCGCCGGGTGGTTCACCTTCATGGCGTTCTGCCGGTGGCGCGGCGGGGACTGGTTCGCCTACCAGCACGCCCAGCGCATCGGCTGGGGCATCGAGGTGCAGAACCCGGTGCCGGTGCTGCTGAACGGGCTGACCGGGGAGCCGCACGACGCCGCCCGGGCCCTCTTCGCCGGGGCCGTGCTGGCCGTGCTTGTCGCCGGGTTCCGCCGCCGGGACCTGGCCTACCTGGTGTACGGCGTCCTCATGGTGCTGGTGCCGCTGTCGATGGGCCCGGCGGTCTACCGGAGCCTGCTGCGGTACCTGCTCGCCGCGTTCCCGGTGGCCCTGGTGCTGGCCCGGTGGGCCCGGCACGCCGGCGTCGACGTGTGGCTGACCGCGACGCTCGCCGTGGTGCAGGGCGTGCTGTTCGCGCTCTGGCTCAGCTACTGGACCCACACGATCATCTGATTGGCGCGGCCGTCGGCGGGGCAGGATGAGGCGATGACCGAGCCGCGCGTGCGCCTCGACGACCTCGGGGCCTGGCTGATCAAGGGCAACGCCGACCTGGTCGACCTGACCTCCCGCTTCGCCCGGGATCCGCGGGTGACCAACTGGTGCGTACGCCCCGGCTACCGGGCGCGGTTGATGCGCGCCGGACAGGCGATCGTCTTCTGGGCCAGCGGCAGTCGCGGCCGACTGCCCTACGGCGTGTGGGGGATCGGTCGGGTCACCGGGCGAGCCGAGCCGGGGCCGCCGGGCCAGGCCTGGTCGGTGCCCCTGGACCTGCCCATCCTCGCCGAGCAGGACCGGGTGCCCCGGCTGCGGCTACGCGCCGACGAGCGGCTCGCCGCCCTGGAGGTGTTCCGCCAACCGCAGGCGGCCAACCCGTCGTACCTGACCGTGGCGCAGTTCGCGGCGCTGCGTACCCATCTGCCGAGCTGAGCTGTGCCCGGCGCGCGCACCCGACGGGCCTGTGCGAGGCTGCTTCTCCATATCTCACTGGAGGCCCGGTGTTCGCCCTGCCGCTGACCGAGGACGTCGAGTTGCGCCCGCTGAACCCGTGGCGGGCCGAGGAGTTCCTCGCCAACCTGGATCGGGCGCGGGAGCACATCCAGCCCTGGGTGTCGCCGTCGTTCGTCGCCACCGACCTGCCGTCGGCCCGCGCGGTGTTGCAGCGCTACGCCGACCGGTGGGCCAGCGACACCGGCGGCATCTGGGGGCTGTGGTGGCGCGGCACGCTCGTCGGCGGCGTCATGTTCGTCTCGTTCGACGTGACCCGGGGCGTCTGCGAGGTGGGTTGCTGGGTGGAGCCGGCCGCACAGGGCAGGGGAATGGTCGCCCCGGCGATCCGCCGAATCGTCGACTGGGCGGTCCGCGAGCGCGGCATCCAACGGGTCGAGTGGCGTACCACCGCCGACAACGTGCGCAGCAGGGCCCTGGCCCGGCGACTCGGCCTGCGCCTCGACGGCACCCTCCGCCAGGTCAGCCCGGGCCCGCACGGCCGCATCGACCTGGAGGTCTGGTCGGTGTTGGCTGACGAGTGGCCCGCCGCGCACGCACCGTCCACTGGCGACCGCGAATAGTTGTCATACCCGTGCGGCACCATGCATCCATGGCCGTCCCCGCGCTCACCCCCCGTCCCGACCCGCCGCGTTCCGTGCCGCTGCGTGAGGCGCGCACCCGGTTCAGTCAACTTGTCGCGCTCGCCGAGCTGACCGACGCGGTCACCGTCGTCACCCGCGACGGCGATCCCCGCCCGGTCGCCGCGATCGTCCCCGCCGCAGCCGCCCGCAGCGGCGCACAGGCCCGCGCCGACGCCGACCGGCTCGCCACGGTCACCGCCGGCTGGGCGCGGCGCCTGGAGGAGCAGCACCGACGCAGCGGTCAGCGGCACGCCGCCGAGCTGGGTGCGATCCGCGCGGCGCTGGCCCAGGCCTGGGCCGAGCTGGATCGCCGGGTCGTCCCGGGCAGCGACCCCACGCTGGCCCGGCTGCGCGCGGCGCACAACGACCTGCTCGCCGGCTGATCACCTCCACGCCGCCGGGGTGGCCCGCCTGTCGCAACGGGTGCACGCCCCGCCTGGCCGGGCGAGCCACGCCGACCACGCAGCGACGTATCCTTCGCCAGTGGGACTGCGGTTTACGACACGCGGATCGGACTCGCCATGGGTGGACACCGTGTGGACCTGCACGAGCGACCAGGTCACCACGATGACGTCCGTCGCCGGGGTGCGTTGGGGCCTGGTGTTCTGGGAGCAGGCCGGCCGGGCGCAGACGGCCATCAGCGGTCCGGAGACCCGGTCCGGCACGGCTCCGGTGCCGGAGGGCGCGACCTTCACGGGCATCGAGTTCGCCGTGGGCACCTCGTTGCGGTCCGTGCCCACCGCGGCGCTCACCGACGGTGGCATCGAGCTTCCCGACACCACGCGGCGGACGTTCCGGCTGGACGGGGAGCGCTGGGAGACGCCCTCTCCCGACGACACCGAGGCTCTGGTCGACCGCCTCGTCCGGGCCGGCACCGTGGTCCGTGACCCGCTCGTCAGCGACGTGCTGCGGGGTCACCGTCCGGCCGTGTCGGGGCGCACTGTCGAACGCCGGTTCCGCGCGGCGACCGGTCTCACGCGGAGTGCCGTCCGGCAGATCGAGCGTGCCCGCACGGCGGCGGAGCTACTGGCTGCCGGCGACCCGGCCGCCGACGTCGTCGTCAAGCTCGACTACTTCGACGAGCCGCACCTGGCCCGAGCGCTGCGCTCCTACGTCGGCCGCACCGCCCGGCAGCTACGCGAGGGCGCCGGCGGCGCGATCGCCCTCGACCTGGATCACCGCCGGACGTCGTAGACCAGCTTGAGGATCCCGTTCGGGTAACTCTCCGACTCCCGCAGCGTCAGCATGTGCTTGTCCCGATCGGCCCGGCCGAACAGGCTCTTGCCGGCACCGAGCAACACGGGGAAGACGAGCAGGTTGTACTGATCGATCAAGCCCGCGTCGGACAGCCGCCGAGCCAGCTCCGCGCTCCCGTGGATGAAGATCGCACCGCCGTCGCCCTCCTTGAGCGCGGCGATGTCCCCGCTCGAGCGCAGGATCGTGGTCGGCCCCCACCCATCGACGATGGCGTCGTCCGACAGTGAGGTCGACACCACGTACTTGGGCAGCTCCTTGTAACCGGCGTGATCCTGCGAGCCGGGCCAGACCGGCGCGAACGCCTCGTAGCTGCGACGGCCGAACATCAACGCCGTCGTGTCGGCGAGCTCCTCGCTCTTCAGCGACCAGGCTTCCGGGACGAACTCGAGGTCCTTGAACACCCACCCACCGCTGCGGTGCTCCTCCGTTGGCCCGCCCCCGGGCGAGTCGACGACGCCGTCGAGCGACATGAAGCCGGTGTAGACCAGATTGCGCATCGTGCTGTCTCCTCATGCTGGGGCGAGCTGCCGGGTCCACGCTAGATCGTGCCCGCGGCGGTCGTCTTGGACGAAAACGACAGCGCCAACAACGCCGTGGCCGGCTCCTCGGTCACTGTCCTGGTGATCCGAGCGTGATCTGGCCGCCCGACATTCAGCCGGTGGCCGGGTAGGCGTGCGTCTCGGCCGCCTTGAGCGCCACCCAGACCCGTTGACCGGGGAGCAGTCGCAGCTGGGCGGCGGCGGCCGGCGTGACGTCGGCGGCCACCCCGATCGGCCCGTCCACCTGCACGCGCACGTTGTCGCCGTGCCGCTGCACGCCGACCACGGTGCCCGCCCAGGTGTTGCGGGGGCTGCCCTGCGGTCGGCTCGGGTGCAGGGCCACCGCCGCCGGGCGGAACGCCACGAACGCCTCGCCGTCGAGCCGGTCGGCGACGGTGAGGGTCAGCTCCGGCGCGACGCGTACCCCGTGCCCCTCAGCCCTTCCTCGATAGAGATTGAGCCCGACGAGCCGGGCGACGTAGTCGGTGCGCGGGCGGGCGGTGACACTCGGCCCGTCGCCCTCCTGCACCACCCGGCCACCCTCGACGATGACCAGCCGGTCGGCCAGCGCGAGGGCGTCCAACGGGTCGTGGGTGACCAGCAGCGTCGCGCCCGGGTGCGCGGACAGGTGGCGGTGCAACTCCGCGCGGGTGTCCAGCCGGGTGCGCGCGTCCAACGCGGCGAGCGGCTCGTCCAGCAGCAGCAGTGCCGGTGCCACGGCCAGCGCGCGGGCCAGCGCCACCCGCTGCGCCTGCCCGCCGGAGAGCTGCCGGGGCCGGCGCTGCGCCTGTGCGTCGAGCCCCACCCGGGCGAGCCAGTCCCGGGCCGTGGCACGCGCGGCCCGCCTGTCGACGCCGTGCCGGCGCGGCCCGAAGGCCACGTTGTCCAGGGCGCTGAGGTGCGGAAAGAGCAGATAGTCCTGGAAGACCACACCGATCGACCGGCGTTCGGTGGGCACCCAGCCGCGGGCCGCCGGCCGATCCAGGTCGACGCCGTCGAGCGTGACGTGCCCGGCCGTGAGGGGATGCAGCCCGGCCAGCGCGCGCAGCGCGGTGGTCTTGCCGGCGCCGTTCGGGCCGAGCAGCGCGACCACCTCGCCGGGAGCCACCCGCAGCGCGGCGTCGAGCTGGAAGGCGCCCCGGTCGACGACGAGCCGGGCGTCCAGCAGCGGAGGCGTCATGCGCCGGTCATCCAGCGATCCCGCAACGCGACCAGGATGCCCACCGACACGACGAGCAGCACCAGGCTGAGCACGATCGCGGACTCCAGGTCGGTCTCCAGTGCCAGGTAGACGGCGAGCGGCATCGTCTGGGTGCGACCGGGGTAGTTGCCGGCGAAGGTGATGGTGGCACCGAACTCGCCCAACGCCCGCGCCCAGCAGAGCACCGCGCCGGCGGCCAACCCGGGCGCCACCAGCGGCACCGTGACGTGGGTGAAGGTGGTCCACCGGCCGGCGCCCAGCGTGGCGGCGGCCTCCTCGTAGCGGTGGTCGGCGGCGCGCAGCGCACCCTCCACGGCGATGACCAGGAACGGCATGGCGACGAACGACTCGGCCACCACGACACCCGTGGTGGTGAAGGGCAGGGTGACGCCGAACGTGGCGTCCAGCCAGCCGCCGAGCAGCCCCCGCCGGCCGAAGACCAGCAACAGCGCCACGCCGCCGACCACCGGCGGCAGCACCAGCGGCACGGTGACCAGCGCGCGGACCAGTCGGCGGCCGGGAAACTCGACCCGGGCCAGCACCCAGGCCAGCGGCACCCCGAGCAGCAGGCAGAGCACGGTGGCCAGGGTCGCGGTCTGCACCGACAGCCGCAGCGCGGTCAGCGCCCCCGGCGCGGTGAGCCGCTGCGGCAGGGTCGACCAGGGCGCCCGGATCACCAGACCAGCCAGCGGCAGGACGAGGAAGAGCAACCCCAGTGCGGCGGGGATCAACAGCGCCGCCGGCACCCGCCCGCGCCGTCGGGGGGTCACCTGGTCGAGGACCCGACTCATGGCGCCTGGAAGCCCGCCTCGGCGAGGACGGCCTGCGCCGGCGCCGAGCGGACGTACGCGACGAGGGCCCGCGCGCCGGCCGGATTCGGTGCGTCCTTCAGCGCGACGATCGGGTAGTCGTTGACCGCCCGCGCCGACTCGGGAAACTCCACAGCTGTCACGTCGGCGCTCGCGGCCCGTGCGTCCGTGCGGTAGACCAGGGCCGCGTCGACCTCGCCGAGCCGCACCTTGGCGAGCGCGCCCTTGACGTCCTGCTCCAGGGTGACCGGGGTCAGCGCGACGCCGGCCGCGTCCAGGGCGGTGCGGGCGGCCGCCCCGCAGGGCACCTGGTTGGCGCAGAGCGCCACCTTCACACCAGGCCGGCCCAGGTCGGCCAGCCCGGTCACCCTGGCCGGGTTGCCCCGGGGCACCGCGATCACCAGCTGGTTGCGGGCGAAGACGCTCGGTGCGCCGTCGGCGTTGCCGGCCCCGGTGACAGTGGCCATGGTCGCCGGGGCGGCCGAGGCGAACACGTCCGCCGGCGCACCCTGGTTGACCTGGTTGGCCAGTGCGGAGCTGCCGGCGAAGTTGAGAGTCACGGTGCTGCCCGGGTTGGCGACCTCGAAGTCCCTACCGATGCGGGTGAACGCCTCGGTCAACGAGGCGGCCGCGAACACCGTCACCGGGCCGGTGACCCGCCCGTCGGCGGCGCCACCGGAGGCCTGGTCGCCGCCCGTGCCGCAGCCGGCGATGGTCAGCGCCAGGACCACGACCATCGCCGTACGCGTCGCCCGCGCGCTCATCCGCCCGACCTTCCCCCGCTCGGGGCGGGTGCGGCCCGCTCCACCACCACCGTGGTCGACTTGATCACCGCGACGGCGACCGAGCCGACCCGCAGATCCAGGGCGTCGACCGCCTCCCGGCTCATCAGCGACACGACGCGGAACGGGCCGGCCTGGATGTCGACCTGGGCCATCACCGTGTCCTTGCGGACGTCGACGACGATGCCGCGCAGCCGGTTGCGGGCCGAGGAGAACTCGGCACCCGCGTCCGGGTCGGCGGCCTGGGCCCGGGCGAACGCGGCCAGGTCGACCCCGTCGATCACCCGGTGGCCGTGCTCGTCGCGCCCGGCCGTCAGCCGCCCGGCATCGACCCAGCGGCGGATCGTGTCGCTGCTGACACCGAGCAGGTCGGCCGCCGCACCGATCCGGAACATCGTCACCGGCTCACCCTAGCTGCCGCAACTACGAGCCTGGAAGGTCGGATCGTGCTGTGGCTGCGTACTCGCGTGGGTCTTTTCGGCCGCAGGTGCGCGGGGCGGCTCAGCCGGCGTGGTCGTCGTACGTCGCGCGGTTGGCGAGCACGTCGTCCATGTGCGTCTCGGCCCAGCCCTTCAGGCCGCGGACCACCTCGTGCAGGGAGACACCGAGGTCGGTCAGCTCGTAGGTGACGGTGACGGGCACGGTCGGCACCACGGTGCGGGTGAGCAGACCGTCGCGTTCCAGGGAGCGCAGCGTCTGGGTCAGCATCTTCTGACTGACCCCGGCCAGGAGGCGCGACAGCTCCGAGTACCGCAGCGGTCGGGGCTCGCCGGCACAGTCGGCGCCGAACTGGTGCGAGCCGTCGCTGCGCAGCGCGGCCAGCACCAACGTGACCCACTTGTCCGCGATGCGGTCGAGCAGCTTGCGGCTCGGACACTGCGCCAGGAAGGCGTCGTATTCCACCTTGGTCTGAGCCCTCTTCCGCGCCGCCGTCGTCGTCGTCATCGAACCGCTCCTCCCGCCGCTGGGGCGTTACGCACTTTCAGGTGCCTACTTCCCGTAGTGAAGTTACATCCCGATAGTGGAGCGGGTAGGCGATGCACCGGCACGGCTCGGTGCGACACGAGAGCCAGAGGTAAGAACATGGTCTCCACCTCCCTTCCCGGCGGCACCTGGACGCTGGGAGACCTGACGGTCACCCGGTTCGGCTACGGCGCCATGCAACTGGCCGGCCCCTGGGTCATGGGGCCGCCGGCCGACCACGACGGCGCGCTCGCCGTCCTGCGCGCGGCCGTCGAGCGTGGCATCACCCACATCGACACCTCCCAGGCCTACGGGCCGCAGGTCACCAACCAGCTGATCCGGGAAGCGCTGCACCCGTACCCCGATGCGCTGCACATCGTGACCAAGGTGGGCGCGAACCGCGACCAGCAGGGCGGCTGGCCCCCGGCCCGTGACCCGGCAAGCCTGCGCCGGTCCGTGCACGAGAACCTGGAGACCCTCGGTCTCGACGTGCTCGACCTCGTCAACCTCCGGCTCGGCGATGCCGCGGGGCCACAGCCCGAATCCCTCGCCGAGGCGCTCGAGACACTTGTCGACCTTCAGCGGGAGGGCCTGATCCGGCACCTCGGAGTGAGCAACGCGACGCCGGAGCAGGTCGCCGAGGCACAGGCCCTCGCGCCGATCGTGTGCGTGCAGAACAGGTACAACCTCGCGCACCGCCAGGACGACGAGCTGATCGACGCGCTCGCCGAGCAGGGCATCGCCTTCGTGCCGTTCTTTCCGCTCGGCGGCTTCAGCCCCCTGCAGTCCTCGCTGCTCTCGACCGTGGCCGCCCGGCTGGGGGCGGCACCGATGTCGGTCGCCCTGGCCTGGCTGCTGCGGCGTTCGCCGAACATCCTGCTGATTCCGGGCACCTCGTCCACGACACACCTGCACGAGAACGTCGCGGGCGCCGCACTGCCCCTCACCGACGACGACCTCGCCGAACTGGACAAGATCGGCCACTAACGAACCGGGTGGACCCGCCGACGTTCCGACGGATCCACCCGGTGTCGTCGGCAGTTGCCAGGAACGCCGCGCCGCGCCGGGTGTCGGGGTGTCGGCGGATGCCTATGCCTGCGCGCTCTCCGGCGGTTCGACGCGTTGCTGTGCTGGATGGCGACGCTGGCCGTCGGGTAGATCGGCCTGCCGATGGTCTGATCGAAATGACTCAACGGGACCGGTGCGTCGGTTCTTCGGTATCGCCTGGATGGGAACGGATGTCGGGCGGATCAGGGTGATGCCGTAGGCGACGACCCACACGACCCAGATCAGCCAGCCGACAAGGCCGAGGAGACCGACCGTACCGGGGTCGTCGATGGCCAGAGGGCTCAGCACGGCCGAGCCGAACTGGAGTGCGGCGGCAAGCAGACCGATCCCGCTGTGCCAGCGGCGGATCAGGCCGGCGCGTCGGCCGCTGATGGACAGGCCGGTCATGGCCAGTGCCAGGAAGGCGCCGTTGAAGACGAACAGCGCGTTGTGTAATGCCCAGAGTCCGGCGATCGTGCTGCTGTCCTGCGCGGTCGTTGACGCGAGCGCGAGCCGGGTGGCCATCACGCCGGTGAAGGTGATGTTCTGCATGATCACCCCGGCGAACCCGACCAGGGACCAGGCTGTGCCTTGCTCGAGGTCGGAACGCCACAGCACGGCGACCGCGCCGGCGGCGAACAGGGTGGCCAGCACCCAGGCGATCGGGGCGAGTGCTGATGCGAGGCCGACGGTGTTCTGTTGGGTGGTGAAAAACTGGACAACGTCGTTGGTCTCAGCGCCGGTGTGGGGCAGGCCGGCTGGCACCAGGAAGGCGTTGGTGGAGGCGATCAGGATGGCGAAGCCGAGTCCGGCGAGTCCGGCGATCCGCGAGAACGTCCAGGTGCCTCCGACGCCGAGTTTACGCAACATATATTCAATATAAGGGCCGAAAACTGAAGGAGGCAAGCCATTGACCGCCGAGACAGGCAGCCGGAGGTACGAATCACTGCGCCGGGTGGCGCAAGCGGCAGAGACGAGGGGTGAGATCGCCAGCGCCGCTCGTCGACTGTTCCTCTCCCGCGGCTGGGCGGCGACCACGGTGCGTGACGTGGCACGGGAGGCGGGGGTCTCGGTGCCGACCGTCTACGCGGTGTACGGGAACAAGACCGGGCTGATCCAGGCCCTGGCCGACGCAGCAGACATCGCCGCAAATCCATCGCAGTCGCTCGCCGAACTGGAAGGGGCCGAGAACGATCCGGTGCGGCAGCTCGCGGCGATGGCCGGCTACGACCGGCGGCTCTTCGAGCGTGCCGGTGACATCATCGCGCTCGTACGCGAGGCGGGCCGCACCGAGCCTGCGCTGGGAAGCGTCTACCGCGACGGCCGTCAGCGGGGGGACGAGACCAGGATCCAGGTGTTCTCGTCGTGGCCGGGCGGCGTTCTCCGGCAAGGACTAGACATACGGTCGGCCGTCGACATCTATGCGGCGATCTGCAACATCGACGTCTACACCACACTGACCGGCGAACGCGGCTGGCAACCCGATCAAGTCGAGCGCTGGTGGACCGAGGCCCTGGCCCGCGAACTCCTGACCTGAAGTGTCATGAGGCGCCTCATGACGGGCCGTCCTGGTACGGAAGATTACGAGGTAGACGACGACCACGAAGACCACGCCACCTCGTCCCAGCCGGTCGCATTTGATCCGGTATCCGCTTCTGTAATCCCTACACCACAACGGATCCCGTCAACTCACTTCACGTGGTCAACGGGTAACCCAACACTCTCAGCCGACCGTGGCGACCGAGAGAACGACGAGCAGGAAGGCCGCGAGATAGGCCCACGAACGGTATCCCTGAAACCACTCCCAGCGGTTACGGCGCTCTTGCCAGCGCTCCGGAGGGAAATCCTTGTCCCAGCGCAGTGTGGACAGGTTGATCGGCACGTTCACGACCACGGTCGTGACGATGCCCGTGGCCCAGGTCGCGGCCGCAACCCAACGCAACACCTCGGGCAACCCCGCCCCATCAGGGCGGGCCGCGTAGCTGATAGCCAGCACGAGCGAAGCCGTCATCAGCACCGGCATGACAATCCCGAAGGTACGCAGCAGACCCTGTTCGACCAGGATGTGGTCACGCGGCGCCAGACGCCTGACCACCGGATGCACAAAAGCATAGGAGCCGAACTCGGCGCACGCCGTGAACCCCAGCACCGCGACGGTGGCGAACATCAGCACGTCCATACCCGGTCCTCTCATCGCGCCGGACTGCACAGTGTTGTGTCCCATCGGTGAGTTTTGCCGCAGCATCCGCGACGTCACACCGCACATGAGAAAGCACGGCTGGAGCCGATCGCGCGATCGCCGGCGCTCACGCTGATCGAGTATCCGGATCTGCCGCCGTCCGCGCGCGCCATCACGAGCCGGAGTTGTCACGCTCCGTGGCAGACCTCCCGTGTCGGGCGACGTCCGGAACTGCCGATGTGCGGATGTTGCCCGCCGGCCACCTCCGGCCGGCTTCTTCTGCAGTTGCGCCCCGCGGGTGGCCGTCACGCTGACTGGCAACTCTCGGTTCCACGGTCATAGGCAGGACTGCATCGACGATCGTGGCCGTCTGTGCACCAAGCGTTCGGCCCCACACGCGGTATCCGGCTGGGCCGGGATGGAAGCCATCCGAGGCGAAGAAGTCGTCTCGTTCGATGGGCAGGTGCCCGACCGGCAGGTGGAACACGCCCGTGTCCCGTCGAGCCAGGCGCGTGAGTTGACGGTCCAGCCGGCGCGCGTGGCTCCCAAGCAGCAGCCGCACCGGCGCAGGCAGGGCGGGAAAGCGGTGCACGGGGGGCAGCCCAGCCAGAAGCACAGGGATCGGGGCACCGAGCCGACGCCGAATCACCGCCACCAGATGCTCGACGTCGCGCCGAAACCGGCCGGGTCGCCGCAACCGGACCGCGTCGTTGACCCCCACAACCACGAGGACCAAGTGTGGGCTCCAGCGCGTGTGTGGATCCGTGATGCCGTCCACCAAGTCTCGTCGGATCGTTCTGGCCGTGGCTCCCGATCGTGCCACGACCCGCCAAGACAGGTGCCGCCCGGTCAGCGCGGCGAGTGCAACCGCAGTCTGACCGGCCAAGGCCGCCTGATGGTCGGGAGCACCGACCCCGGCCGCTGCGGAGTCGCCGAGCACGGCCAGCCGAAGTGGCTCTCCGCCGCCGGCCACCGTTCCCCAGTCATCTCCGTGCGCTTCGGCAAGTCGCGGGATCCGTGCTCGGATCCGTCGTGGCCCCAACATCCAATCGCCTCCCCCTCATAACACCGTTATGTCAATAACACCGTTATGATGAGCTCATGTCAAGGGCAAGCAGCGGTCCGCGGCAGGAACTCGTCGAAGTCGCCGCTCGGCTGCTGACCGAGCAGGGACCCCGGTCACTGTCCGCGCGAGCACTAGCACGCGAGACGGGCACCTCCACAATGGCCATCTACACGTACTTCGGCGGCATGCCAGGTCTGGTCCGGGCCGTCATCCGGGAAGGCTTCGCCCGGCTAGCTGACCGGCTGGCGACGGTGCATGCCAGCGACGACCCGGTCGCCGACAGCTTCCAGTTGGCCATCGCGTACCGGCAGTCCGCGCACCTGGCACCCCACCTGTACGCGGTGATGTTCGGCGGCCCAAGCATCGCCGGGTTCCAACTTTCAGAAGAAGACCGGCGCATCGGCCTCTACACGCTGCGCGTAGCTAGGGATACCGTCCCCCGATGCATCCAGGCAGGCCGGTTCCGTCCCGCAGACCCCTGGTCCATCACCCGGCGCATGTGGTGTCAGCTGCACGGACTAGTCAGCCTCGAACTCGCCGGCTACCTCACCTCAAGCCACCCGTCTGATGACGAGTTCCGCCAGTACCTACGGGACCTTGCGGTTGGAGCCGGCGACACGCTCGAGCAAGCCCAGGCATCGATAGCGCTAGCCCTGGACAGAGCGAACAACACCTGACGACAGCCCGCCGCGCCAAACACGACCCGCGCGCACCCGGGGCAGGAAAGGCGGGGCCGCAGGCTCGGGGCGGGCCGGGGGGCTCCCGCCCGCCCCGAGCCCACCGTCAGCAGTTGCGCAGCTCCGGCGACTGGTTGAGCAGTTGCCCACGGGTGGACACGAAGCGGCGGTAACGCTCCCCGTCGACGGCCGACGGGCGGAACGCGGCGACGCGGTGGCAGTTCTGGAAGGCCAGGCGTACGCCGAAGTGCCGTTCCAGACCGGCGCGGATCGCGTCGCTCGCCAGTGCCCGCAGCAGTTGCCCCCGGTCGTCGTCGGTGGGCGGCGGGACGACGTTGTCGGCGAGGTCGGCGTCGCCGGCCTCCAGTTCGGCCACCACCCGGCTGACGGTAGCCCAGGCGTACGGGAGTGACTCGCGGACGCAGGCGACGAACGCCTCGTCGTCGACGGGACCGCGTTCGGCGGCGTCGAGCAGGGCGGGCGGGACGGTGAGCGACATGGGTTCTCCTCCACTTTCAGCTAATGATTACCGTTTTCATTAACGGCGTCGACTGAGCAGACCACGTCAGCGCGGGGACGTCAACGACCCGCGGGCGCGCCGCGGGAAAGAACTGCGATCCGACGGCGGTCAGGGGCGGCGGGGGTGGCCCTTGAGGTGCCTGCCCAGCTCGCGGGCGATCTCCCGGTTGGCATCCCGCTCGGCCAGCGTCTGCCGCTTGTCGTAGGAGCGCTTGCCCTTGGCCAGGGCCAGCTCGACCTTGGCGTAGCCGTTCTCGAAGTACATCGACAACGGGACCAGGGTCACCCCGCCCTCGCGGACCTTGTCCAGGATCCGGTCGATCTCGGCCCGGTGCAGCAGCAGCTTGCGGTTGCGGCGGGGGGCGTGGTTGGTCCACGTGCCGTACGCGTACTCGGCGATGTGCAGGCCGTACAGCACGATCTCGCCGTCGCGCTCGTGCGCGAACGCGTCGACAAGCGAGGCCCGCCCCTCGCGCAGCGACTTCACCTCGGTGCCGACCAGCACGATGCCCGCCTCGTAGGTGCGCAGCACGGTGTACTCGTGCCGGGCCTTCTTGTTCGAGGCGATCAACCGGCGCTCGGGCTTCTTGGACGGTGTCACCCGGCGACGATATCCGGCCGCCAGGTCGGGTCAGTCGACCGCCGGGCGGTCGCGGTGCAGCCGTGCGGCCAGATCCCGCACCGCCTGCCCGAACGCCTCCTCGGACTCGCACGGCCAGTGCCCCAGGATCGGCGGGGGGACGCTGTCACTGGGCGGCGGCACCACGTCCTGCGGATCGGTCAACCGACGATCCACCATCGCCGCCGGCCCGGTCAGCGTCTCGGCCTCGCCGGGCCGGTGAGAGGCGAAGATCCAGCCGCCGATCGGGTCCGTGTCGCGCCACAGGTTGACCCACCGCCAGCCGACCCGCTCGCCCACCTCCCGCAGCGTCGACATGTCGACCGAGGCGGGAAACAGCCGCGAGTACAACCGGCCCAGGGGCGACCCGTAGGTCAGCAGAGCGACCCGGTCGGTGACCCGGGCCGGCAGCTGGAGCACCGTGGCGGCGAGCAGCACCGAGCCGTGGCTGTGCCCGGTCAGCAACACCCCCTGCCCCTGGTCCACCAGGTAGGTGATGCGCTTGGCCAACTCCGGCACGGCCCGCTCGGCGTAGCAGGGCGGGGCGAACGGGTGCGCCGCGCGGGGCCAGAAGGTGCCCAGGTCCCACAGGACGCCCACGTACCGGCGAAACCCGGCCGTGCGGTAGGCGAAGAGGCCGCCGATCACGAGTCCGAGAATGATCGCGGCGATGACATAGCTGCCCATGCCGATGAAGAAGTTGACGAAGTCGTCGGGTACGCCGAGGAACCGCTGGGTCATGTCGCCGGGATAGATCTGGAACAGTCCGACCGCACTGGTGGCCAGCCCCAGCGCGGCCAGCCCCGCGTACACCACGGTGAGCGGCTCCAGTCGTTCGGTGAACCGTGCCCGGGCCACCGCCCGTTCGACCTGGCGCAGTCGGTCGGCCGCCTCCGGGGGCGCGTGCGGGAAGTCCGCGGCCACGATCGCCCGCGCGGCCCGCCACCGACGGCGTCGGGTCAGCACCGTGACCAGGGCGGCCACCAGCAACGCGCTCAACACCGCAAGGAAAAAGCTGAAGATCGCCCATTTGTACGCCAGCGGCGGGCTCGTCGCGATTCCGTCGGCGGTTGTTCCCTCCCGGTCCAGGAGGTCCGCGGTCCGGTAGACCAACTCGGCGGAGAAGGCCACCGCGAGTCCGGCGGCGATCGTGACGAGGACCGGCGAGCCCAGTGCGCGCAGCCTCGCGGGCCGCGGTCCTCCGACGCGCTGCTGACGACCCCGCCGCGAGATCACCACGGCGGCGAGGACCGTGATCAGCACGGTCTGGCTGACGAACAACCCGGCCACGGTGGCGCCGTACCCGGGCAGTGCGCGGCTCTGCGGCCACGGCGCCGGGCTGACGAGGACGTGCACGATCACCAGGATCGTCAGCCCGCAGGTGATCGTGCGCAGTCCGCGGGTGAGCCCGTCCACCAGGGGTGCCGGTTCGGTCCGGTCGAAGCTCCGCACCGCGCTGACCAGGACCAGGCAGGCCAGCAGCACCGCGCCGACGGCCACCACCAACACCACCATCACCCAGGTGCGGTGCTGGCTGGACTCGGCGAGCAGCAGGCTGCCGTCCAGCGTGGCGAAGGCGGCGGCGACGTGCACCGACCGCAGGCGACCGACGAGCGGTGCCCCGTCCCACTGGCCGACCGCGCTCAACCGATGCCGTGAGGTCGCCGGCCCGCCGGTGCGGAACGCGTCGAACGAGTGGCTCAGGCGGGTACTCAACCACCAGAGGACACCGACGGCGGCGATCGCCACCAGCGCCAGCACGCCCAGGCGCACCCCGACCGGGCGGCCCCCGAGCCAGGACAGCCAGCTCCGGCCCGCCAGGCAGGACGGGTCGCCCATGCAGCGCCAGGCGATCAGGTCCAGCACCACGCCGACGATGGAGAGCACGTAGAGCATGGTGAGGCTGAGGGCGAGCGCCCTACCGAGGGCGACGACGACGCTCTTCGGGGCCTGGGGCACCGGGTGCATCCAGATCGCCACGTTGCAGAGCATGAACGGCAGCAGGAACACCAGTGACAGCGTCCGCACGGCCGTGCCGGACGGCAGGTCACTCCAGCGGTACGCCTCCAGCGTCACCCCGTCCGTCGCGGCGGACCCCGGATAGCCGGGCTGGGGGCGGTAGAACCCGCCGTTGCGGTCCCCGGCGACCTGGTGCACGTACGGCCGGTCCAACACCTGGTCCGCGCCCGCACCGGAGACGCCGTGCACCCGCAACTGAACGATCCCACCCGACGTCGTCTCTCCGGTCGGCGACACGTCCGCCATGGGCCCCCCGAGGTGTGCGCGGCAGCGGGGCGTGTCGTCGACGGACGACCACCCACGCGGCTCCCCGGCTTACCCATCCCGAACCCGGTCAACCGTGCCGCGCGGCTCGGGCCAGGTGCGGCCGAGTGGCAGGAGGTGATTTCATGGCGCCATGGCGAACCCGGTGATCCTGACCGTCGACGACGACCCCGTGGTGTCCCGTGCGGTGGCCCGGGACATCCGCCGCCGCTACGGTGACCGCTACCGGGTGCTGCGGGCCTCCTCCGGGCCGGAGGCGCTGGACGCGCTGCGAGAGGTCAAGCTGCGCGGCGAGCAGGTGGCGCTGCTCCTGGCCGACCACCGGATGCCGGAGATGACCGGGGTGGAGTTCCTGGAGGTCGCCATGGACATCTTCCCGGCCGCCCGCCGGGTGCTGCTCACCGCGTACGCGGACACCGAGGCCGCGATCGAGGCGATCAACGTCGTCGACCTGGACCACTACCTGCTCAAACCCTGGCATCCGCCGGAGGAGAAGCTGTACCCGGTGGTCGACGGGCTGCTGGAGGCGTGGTCGATCACCCCGGACGCGGCGAGCGCCGAGATCCGGGTCGTCGGGCACCGCTGGTCGGCGCCGTCGTTCAAGGTCCGTGACTTCCTGGCGCGCAACCTGGTGCCGTACCGGTGGATGCTCTCCGACGACCCGGAGGGCGCCCGCCTGCTCGACGCGGCCGGGGCCACCGAGGCGGACGTACCGCTTGTGGTGACGCCGGAGGGCAAGGCGCTTGTCGCCCCCAGCGAGGCCGAGTTGGCCGCGCTCGCCGGGTTGACAGTGGTGCCGGCGTGTGACTTCTACGACCTGGTGGTGATCGGCGGCGGCCCGGCCGGCCTGGGCTCGGCGGTGTACGGCGCCTCGGAGGGGCTGCGCACGGTGCTCGTCGAGCGGCGGGCGACCGGCGGGCAGGCCGGGCAGAGCAGCCGGATCGAGAACTACCTGGGCTTTCCCGACGGCGTCTCCGGTGCGCAGTTGACCGATCGGGCCCGGCGGCAGGCGGTCAAGTTCGGTGCCGAGTTGCTCAGTGCCCGGGAGGTGGTCGGTCTGAGTGAGGCCGGCGGCGCCCGGCTGTTGCGCTTCGGTGACGGCTCTGAGATCGCGGCGCACACCGTGGTCCTGGCCACCGGGGTGTCGTACCGGGTGCTCGACGCTCCCGGGTTGGCCGACTTCACCGGTCGGGGGGTCTTCTACGGTGCCGCCGCCACCGAGGCGCCGAGCTGCGTCGAGCAGGACGTCTACATCGTCGGCGGGGCCAACTCCGCCGGCCAGGCGGCGGTGCACTTCTCCCGGTACGCGGCGCGGGTGCACCTGCTGATCCGGGGTGCGGACCTGACCGCCTCGATGTCGCGTTACCTGATCGACCAGCTGGAACGGATCGACCGGATCACCGTGCACCCGCACACGGCGGTGGTCGGCGGGGCGGGTGATGATCACCTGGAGCGGCTCACCCTGTGCGACACCCGCACCGGGGAGTCCCGCTCGGTCGACACCTCCTGGCTGTTCATCTTCATCGGCGCCGAGCCCCGCACCGACTGGCTGGACGGGGTGCTGGTCCGCGACGGGCGCGGCTTCATCGTCACCGGCCCGGACCTGCTGTCCGGCGGACGTCGGCCGGCCGGCTGGTCGCTGTCGCGCGACCCGTACCACCTGGAGACCAGTGTCCCGGGGGTGTTCGCGGCCGGGGACGTACGGGCCGAGTCGGTCAAGCGGGTCGCCTCGGCGGTCGGCGAGGGCGCGATGGCCGTCTCGCTCGTGCACCGTTACCTGGAGGCCCAGTGAGCGCGAGGAGTGAGCCGGTTTTGCGAGCCCCGCAGTCGCGAGCGAAGGAGGCCCAGTGAGCGCGAGGAGTGAGCCGGTTTTGCGAGCCCCGCAGTCGCGAGCGAAGGAGGCCCAGTGAGCGCGAGGAGTGAGCCGGTTTTGCGAGCCCCGCAGTCGCGAACGAAGGAGGCCCAGTGACCACCGAGTCCGATCGACTGACACCGGCGCAGTTGCGCACCCTGTTCCTGTTCGAGTCTCTCGACGACGCGCAACTCGACTGGTTGGCCGAGCGCGGCCGGGTCGAGCAGCGTGCCGGCGGCACCCTCGTGTACGCCGAGGGTGAGCCCGGGACCTGCTTCTTCGTGTTGGTGCGCGGCGCGGTGGCGTTGAGCCGACAGGTGCGCGGCGACGACGTCGAGATCAGCCGGACCGACCAGCGCGGGGTGTACGGCGGTGCCGTCCAGGCGTACCTGGGTGACCAGGTCGACCAGATCTACCGCAACAGCATGCGGGCGCTTGTCGACTCGGACTTCTTCGTGCTGCCGGCGGAGGACTTCGCGTACGCCCTGCGGTCCTGGTTCCCGATGCCGATACATCTGTTGGAGGGGCTGTTCCTCGGCCTGCGCAACAGCCAGGCCATCGTCGGCGAACGGGAGCGGCTGTTGGCGCTCGGTTCGCTGTCGGCGGGCCTGACCCACGAGCTGAACAATCCGGCCGCGGCGGCGGTGCGGGCCACCTCGGTGCTGCGGGACCGGGTCGCCGGGATGCGACACAAGCTCGCGATGGTCGCCGACGGCCGGCTCGACGGTCGCGCCCTGCACGGCCTCGTCGCGTTGCAGGAGGAGGCCGTCGCCCGGGTCGCCACCGCACCGAAGCTGACCCCGATGGCCACCGCCGACGCCGAGGACACCCTCACCGACTGGCTGGAGGAGCACGGGGTCGGTGGGGCCTGGGACCTGGCGCCGATCCTGGTCGGCGGTGGGCTCGACGCGGCCTGGTTGGCGCAGGTGAAGGCGGCGGTCGGCGCCGCGGACCTGGAGGCGGCGGTGCGCTGGCTCACCTACACGGTCGACACCGAGCTGCTGATGCGCGAGATCGGCGACGCGGTCACCCGGATCTCCGGCCTGGTGGATGCCGCCAAGCAGTACTCGCAGCTGGACCGGGCACCGCACCGGGTGGTGGACGTGCACGACCTGCTCGACGCCACGCTCGTGATGTTCAAGGGGAAGGTCCCCGCCGAGGTCAAGCTGGTCCGCGAGTACGACCGCGACCTCCCGCACATCCCGGCGTACGCGGCCGAGCTGAACCAGGTGTGGACCAACCTGATCGACAACGCGTTGGGCGCGATGGGGGAGAAGGGTGTGCTGACCGTCCGCACCGCGATGGTCGGCGACCTGCTGGCGGTGGAGGTCACCGACACCGGTCCGGGTATCCCGCCCGAGGTGCGTCCGCGCATCTTCGAGCCGTTCTTCACCACCAAGCCGGTCGGCGCGGGCACCGGGTTGGGGCTGGACATCTCGTACCGGATCGTGGTGCACAAGCACCACGGCGACATCCGGGTGGAGACCGAGCCCGGACGGACCACGTTCCGGGTGCTGCTGCCGATCACGGAGGGCTCGCCGGACCAGCCACGCGACGCGCCGACTACCTAAGGACATCGGGTGGTTGCGGGCAGTAGTCTCGGGCGGCGTTCGTGATCCCCGCCCCGAGGAGGGTCCCGTGGAGTCGATGGCCCGCCAGCGCACCTCCGTCGAGAACGACGACCAGCCGGACGATCCACCGGGCACGATGCTGCCGGAGTTGGAGGACCGCGACTGGCTGCACCACGCGCAGGAGTTCGCGCACACCAGCTTCTGGGCGGTGGCCCGTCGACTGCCGCGGCTGGTCCGCGAGGCGGTCGGCCTGGCCTGGGCCACCAACCGTCGGGACACGGTCGCCTCCATCGGCCTGAACATCGCCGCCGGGGTGATGACCACGTTCGGGCTGCTCGCCACGACCAGCGTGCTGCGCGAGTTGTTCGCCGCCGGCCCCACCCCGGACCGGGTCCGCTCGGCCCTACCGGCGCTGATCGTGGCCGCGGCGGCGGTGTCGGCGCGCGGCGGCCTGACGATCGCGGCCGGCTGGGCCCAGGCCCGGCTGACCCCGCAGATCAACTATCAGGTGGAGCTGCGGCTGTTCGAGGCCACCACGGCGGTGGACCTCGCCGCGTTCGACGACGCCGGCTTCGCCGAGGAGATGGACCGCGCCCGCGACCGGGGGATGGCCGAGGCCGCCTGGATCGTCGACCACACCGTCAACCTGGTCACCGGCGTGGTCGGGATACTCGCCACCGCCGTCGCGGTGACAGTCATCCAACCGCTGCTGCTGCCCTGCCTGCTGCTCGCCGCGGTGCCCCAGGCGGTCACGGCGGTGCGGATGGCCCGCCGGGAGTACCTGGCGATGCTGGCCCGGATCACCAGGCGGCGTCGGATGTGGATGCTGGCCCACCTGATGGCCAACCGGCACACCGCCGCCGAGGTGCGCGCGTACCAGATGCGTGACTTCCTGCTCGCCGAGTACCGCGGCGTGATGGCCGTCGAGACCCGCGCCCAACTGCGGCTGGTCCGCTCGCAGACCGGCACCCGGGTGGTCGGTGCCACGGTGGCGGGGTTGGCCACCTTCGGCGTGTACGCGGTCCTCGGCGGCCTGCTGCTCGCCGGGATGGTCGCCCTCGCCGCCGCGGCCACCGCCCTGCTCGCGCTGCAGTCCGCCCGAAGCAGCCTGGGCGTGGCGGTCGTCGCCACCAACTCGCTGTACGAGGACGCCCTCTACTACCAGGACTACCGCGACTTCCTGGCCCGCGCCCACGCCCGGGTGCCGATCGGGGGCAACCGGGTGACCGACGGCGTCGACGTGATCGAGCTGGACGACGTGAGCCTGCGCTACCCCGACACCGACGCCCCGGCGGTGGACCGGGTCAGCCTCACCATCCGGCGCGGTGAGGTGATCGCGCTGGTCGGCGAGAACGGCTCCGGCAAGACCACCCTGGCCAAACTGATCGCGGGGCTCTACCAACCGACCGGCGGGGTGATCCGTTGGGACGGGGTCGACGCCGCCGAGTTGGACCCGCGCGCCCTGGGCGCCCAGGTCGCCGTGATGACCCAGGAGTGGTGGAAGTTCCCGTTCACCGCCGGGCAGAACATCCGCGTCGGGCGGCACGACCGCCCACCGGACCGCTCCGGCCCGAGCGTGCAGGAGGCCGCCGACGCCGCCGCCGCGCACGACATGATCGTCAGCCTGCCGCACGGCTACGACACGCTGCTCGACCGGGAGTTCAAGGATGGCCACGAGCTGTCCGGCGGGCAGTGGCAGCGGCTCGTCGCGGCCCGCGGCCTCTACCGCGACGCCGCCCTGCTGATCTGTGACGAACCCTCGGCCGCCCTGGACGCGCGTGCCGAACACGCCCTGTTCCAGCACCTGCGCCGTCGCCCCGACCGCGCGGTCGTCCTGATCACCCACCGGCTGGCCAACGTCCGGCACGCCGACCGGGTCTTCGTGCTGGAGCGGGGCCGACTCGTCCAGCACGGCGGTCACGACGAGCTGATGGCGGCCGGCGGCCTCTACCGCGAGCTGTTCGACCTGCAGGCCAGCGGCTACCTGACCGGCGCCAACGACGCCCGGCCCAACTGACGCCCCGCGCCGCCCTCGCCCCGCGCCGCCCTCGCCCCGCGCCGCCCTCGCCCCGCGCCGCCCTCGCCCCGCGCCGCCCTCGCCCCGCGCCGCCCTCGCCTCTCCCTCGCGCCGTCAAGATCGTGCTCGATCCTGGTTGTCAACACCGCTGCGTTAGGGCTGTAGCCGGCGGGTCAACCCGGGACAGGAAGTGCCCGATCGGGAAGCGGGTTGAGCCCGGCTTGGCGATCATGGAGTTGTGGTGCCGACTTTGGGGGTTTTACGGGCGTTCTGTTATCCACCAGAACTCCATGATCGGCGAGGCAGTGCTGGTTGACGGACAGCCGTTCCACCTAACGCAACGGCGTTGATAACCAGGATCGAGGACGATCTTGGCGGTCGGGTGCGGGTGACGAGGCGAACGGTGGCGGGGCAGCGCAGAGGCGGGGGTTCAGGCCCGGCGGTTGGGGTTCAGGAAGTCGGCCAGGACCTGGGTGTGGGTGGAGAAGGCCAGCTCGATCGGGTCGGTGAGTACCAGCCACTCGGTCGCCTCCTCGGTGGGCGCTGAGGGTGGCAGATCCTCGGCCGCCTGCTCGGGCAGCACACCGAAGATCATCATCGTGCCGCCGGTCGGAGCGCTGTGCACCGCGAACAGTCGGGCGTCCTCGGCCGCCGCGACTAGTCGGGTCTCCTCCCGCAGCTCACGGACGAGGGCGTCGGACCAACTCTCGCCGTACTCGATGAAGCCGCCGGGCAGCGCGAGCAGGCCGCGGGCCGGCTCGATGTCCCGGCGGACCACCACCACACCCAGGCTGTCGGGGGTGCGGACCGGCAGCACCGCGACCGCCACCGGCAGCGGGTTACGCCAGACGGTCTCGCCGCAGACCGCGCAGACGCGCGGCCACCCGGCCGCCGCCGGGTAGGCCGCGCCGCAGTAGGAACAGTGCGAGTACGGCGTGCCGGTCATGCCGCAGCACGTTACTCCGCGCCGCCGCAGCGCCTCGGCCGCCGCCACCGCGCCGCCCGGCCGCCGCCACCTGACCGCCGCTGCCGCGCCGCCCGCCCGCTGGCTGCCGCAGCGCCGCTGCGCTGGTTGCGCTCAGACTGCCGGTGCGCCGGTGTAGAAGGCGGTGGTGCGCGCGGCGGCGGCGTTCGCCTCGTCGGCGTCGGTGCCGGCGGCGATGCTCGCCGCACCCCACAGTCGGCTGCTCAGCTCCATGGCCTGTCGGCCCTCGGCGGAGGCACTCCACTCGGCGCTCTGCTCCGGGGTGACCCCGCTGCCGTCGCCGGCCAGGTGGGCGGCGAGGCCGAGCAGCCCGAGATCCCAGCCGACGCCGACGGCGCCGGGCCCGAACTGGGCCCACCGGTCCTGGTCGACGTGCGCGATGTGGTCCAGGTCGAGGCGGGCACGCTCGTCGTCGATCCCGGTGATCCGCACCTCGATCCAGCTCACCTCGTCGCCGTACTCCCAGGTGGCGGTGAACCGGTGCGGCGGCTCGCAGCTCTCGATGACGCCGTGGGCGTTGCCCTGCAGCTCGTACTTGCCGCCCAGCCGCAGGTCGCCGGAGATCGGCAGGAACCAGCGGGGGATGCGCTCGGCGTTGGTGCAGGCGTCCCACAGATCCTCGGCCGTCGCCTGGTAGGTCTGGCTGATCGTGGTCACCCGAGCCTCGCCGGCCTCCAGGGTGCGGCTGCCGACCGCGCGCTGTACGGCGTTGATCTGCTCGGTTGCGTCGAACATCAGGTGTCCCTCTCGTCGGGTGAGTCGGCGGGCTCGCGCAGCCGACGTTCGCGTCGGCCTCGGGCCAGCTCGGTGGCGAGTGCCGCCAGGGGTGGGGTCCAGAACCGGCGGAAGTGCTCCAGCCAGCCGTCGACCTCACGCAGTGGCCGTGGGTCGACCGCGTAGAGCCGCCGGGTGCCCTCCGGCCGCACGGTGGCGAAGCCGTTGTCCCGTAACACCTTCAGGTGCTGGGACACGGCGGGCTGGGAGATGCCGAACTCGTCGCGGATCACCGCGCTGACCGCGCCGGCGGTCTGCTCGCCGTCGGCGAGCAGCTCCAGGATGCGGCGCCGGACCGGATCGCCCAGCACGTCGAAGGCGTGCACGACGACATTTGTATCACCACTGGCTTATTTAAGCCAGCCCTGATGCTCCGATGAGTTTGTCCAACCGGATCGGCAGGTCCCGGATCCGCACGCCGGTGGCGTGGTGCACCGCGTTGGCGACCGCCGCCGCCGCACCGACGATGCCGATCTCGCCGAGGCCCTTCACCCCGGCCGGGTTCAGCTCGTCGTCCCGCTCGTCCAGCCAGTACGCCTCGATGGACTCCACGTCCGCGCAGCCGGTGATGTGATAGGTCGCCAGGTCGTGGTTGACCCAGTCGCCGTACCGCTCGTCGAGCAGACCCTCCTCGTGCAGCGCCATCGACAGCCCCATCGTCATGCCGCCGACGAGCTGGCTGCGGGCCGTCGTCGGGTTCACCACCCGCCCGGCCGCGAACACCCCGAGCATCCGGTTCAGCCGTACCTCGCCGGTGTCCGCGTCCACCCGCACCTCGGCGAACTGCGCCCCGTACGCGTACCGGGGCAGGACGGGCTGCTCGCCCACCTCGTCGGTGGTGTCCGCGGACGCGCTCACCTCCCGATCCGGTGGCACGCCCGCGCGCAGTTTCCCGCCCAGCGCCTGACAGGCGCGGATCACCGCCCAGCTCCAACTGGCGGTGCCTGTCGAACCCCCGGCCAACGCCGCGGCCGGCAGGTCGCTGTCCCCGATGTGGATCTCCACCCGCTCCGGCGGGACCCCGAGCGCGTCGGCGGCCACCTGCCAGAGGGCCGTCCGGGCGCCGGTGCCGATGTCGGTGGCGTTGATCCGAACCAGGAAGCCACCGTCGGGTCGGGCGGTGGCGGTGGCCGACGACGCCCTGGCCCGCGCCGGGTAGCTCGACCCGGCCACCCCCGTGCCGATCAGCCAACGCCCGTCGCGCCGGGCGCGGGGCGTCGGGTCCCGACCGGCCCAGTCGAAGCGCCGCGCGCCCTCGCGCAGGCAGGCCACCAGGTTGCGGCTGGTGAACTGTCGCTCCTGGTCGGGGTCGACCCGCGCGTCGTTGCGGACGCGCAACTCCACCGGGTCGACGCCGACGGCGGTGGCCAGCTCGTCCATCGCCGACTCCAGGGCGTACGCGCCGGGGCACTCGCCGGGTGCCCGCATCCAGAACGGCGTGGGTACGTCGAGGCGGACCAGCCGGTGCGTGGTGCGGCGGTGGGGTGCGGCGTACATGCTGCGGGTGTAGACGGCGGTCTGCTCGGCGAACTCCCGGATGGTCGAGGTCTGGCTGATCGCGTCGTGGCAGATCGCGGTGAGCCGCCCGTCGGTGTCCGCGGCGAGGCGGACCCGTTGGATGGTGGGGGTGCGGTACCCGACCGGCCCGAAGAGTTGCTGACGGGTCAACGCCAGCCTGACCGGCCGGTCCACGTGTCGGGCGGCGAGGGCGGCCAGCACCACCGAAGCCTTCGCGTACCCCTTGCTGCCGAAGCCGCCACCGACGTGCTCGGCGATGACCCGGATCGCCTCCGGGGGCAGCGCGAACAGCTCGGCGAGGGTGGCCCGCACCGGCGACGCGCCCTGGGTGGAGTCGTGCACCAGCAGTCGGCCGTCGCGCCACTGCGCCGTCGTGGCGTGCGGCTCCATCGGGTTGTTGTGGTAGGCGGGCGTCCGGTACGTGGCGTCCACCCGGACGGGGGCGGCGGCGTACCCGGCGTCGAAGTCGCCCTCGGCGGTGTCGGTCGGATAGCTGGGGTTGACGTGCTCCGGCCGGTACCGGCCGGGGTGGTCGGTGGTGAGCACGGTGCTGTGCGGTCCGGTGTCGTAGTCGATCCGGACCAGCCGGGCGCCCTCGCGGGCCGCCTCCAGGCTGGTGGCCACCACCACCGCGACGAACTGCCCCCGGTAGTGCACCGCCGGCTCCTGCAACAGCCACAGCTCCGGCGGCCCGCCGGCGGCGAGGCGGGGCGCGTTGCCGTGGTGCACCACGGCCAGCACGCCCGGCGACGCCATCGCCTCGGTCGAGTCGATCCGGGTGATCCGGCCCCGGACCACCGCCGAGGGCACCGCCCAGCCGTAGGTGACGCCGTCCACCGGGTACTCCACCGCGTACCGGGCCGTGCCGGTGACTTTCTCGGGGCCCTCCAACCGGGGGTACGCGCGGCCGACCGCCCCGGTGCTCACGACGACGCCAGCTCGCTGAGCGCCCGCACGGTGATGGCCCGGGTCAGTGGCACCTTGAAGCCGTTGTGCCGCAACGGACGGGCCTCGGCCAGCTCCGCGTCGGCGGCCCGCCCGGCGAGCTCGGGGCTGAACGGCCGACCCCGCAGCTCCTCCTCGGCCCGGTAGGCCCGCCACGGCCGGTGCGCCACCGCCCCGTACGCCAGCCGCACGTCGCGGACCACGTCGCCGTCCAGGTCCAGCACGGCGGCGACCGAGCCGGCGGCGAACGCGAACGAGGCACGGTCACGGACCTTGAGGTACGTCGAGCGGTGTGCGGCCGGCAGCGGCGGCAGCCGAACGGCGGTGATCAGCGTGCCTCGGGCCAGGGTGGTCTCCCGCTCTGGGTGGGTGCCGGGGGAGCGGTAGAGGGTGGTGATCGGAAGCTCCCGGGCGCCGTCGGCCTCGTGCACCTCCACCACCGTGTCGAGCGCGGTCAGCGCCACGGCCAGGTCGGACGGGTGGGTGGCGACGCACTGTTCGGACCAGTCCAGCACCGCCAGGTCGCGGTTCTGGCCGTGCAGCGCGGCACAACCGCTGCCCGGCTCCCGCTTGTTGCACGCCTTGCCGGTGTCCTGGAAGTAGACGCAGCGGGTGCGCTGCAACAGGTTGCCGCCGGTGGTGGCCATGTTGCGCAGCTGTCCGGACGCGGCGGCGAGCAGGGCGCGGGCCAGCACCGGGTAGTCCCGGCGGACCACCGGGTGGGCCGCGAGGTCACTGTTGCGCACTGTCGCGCCGATCCGCAGTCCGCCGTCGGGCAGCTCGTCGACGGTGTCCAGCGCAAGCCCGGTCACGTCCACCAGCACGTCGGGGCGCTGCACCCCGAGCTTCATGAGGTCCACCAGGTTGGTGCCGCCGCCCAGGTAGGCCGCGTGTGGCTCCGCGCCGAGCACGGCGACCGCGTCGGCCACGTCGGCGGGCCGGTGGTAACGGAACGCCCTCATCGCGTCGCCGCCGTCTCGCGCACCGCCGCGACGATGTGCGGGTACGCGGCACAGCGGCACAGGTTGCCGGCCATTCGCTCGCGGATCTCCGCGTCGGTCAGGTTGGCCGGCGCGCCCAGGTCGGCGGTGACCGCGCTGGGCCATCCCCGGGCGACCTCGTCGAGCATGCCCCGGGCGGAGCAGAGCTGCCCCGGTGTGCAGTAGCCGCACTGGAACGCGTCGTGCGCGATGAACGCGGCCTGTAACGGGGACAGCTGGCCCGGCTCGGCCAGCCCCTCGACGGTGACCACCGACCGACCGTCCACCGTGACCGCGAACACCAGGCAGCTCTTCACCCGCCGACCGTCCAGCAGCACCGTGCAGGAGCCGCACTGGCCGTGGTCGCAGCCCTTCTTCGCCCCGGTCAGGCCGAGGTGCTCGCGCAGCGTGTCGAGCAGGGTGGTGCGGTTGTCCAGGGTCACCTCGCGTGCCGCGCCGTTGACCTCGAACGCCACCCGGGACGAGTGCCGCTCGTCGGTCGTCGTCGCGTTCTCTCCTCCGCCCTGCACCGGCCCAGACTAGCTTTGTCGGTATATCTCGGGGCGAATAACGCAAAGCCCTTCGCGGGGAGGTGAGGACGGTGACCGCCGGGCTGCTGCTGGCCGCCGGGGCCGGGCGGCGCTACGGCCGGCCGAAGGCGCTTGTCGAGCTGGCCGGCGAGCCGTTGGTGCGCCGTGGCGTCCGGCTGCTGCGCGACGGCGGCTGCACGCCCGTGCACGTGGTGCTCGGCGCGGGCGCCGACGAGGTGGCCGACCTGCCCGGCGCGGTGCCGGTCCGGCACGACCGCTGGTCCGAGGGGCTGGGCTCGTCACTGCGCCGGGGCCTGGCCTCGCTGCCGGCCGACGTGCCGGCCGCGGTCGTGGTCCTCGTCGACCAGCCGCTGCTGCACCCGGTCGCGGTCCACCGGGTACGAGCGGCGTACGCCAGCGGTGCGCTTGTCGCGGTCGCCACCTACGCCGGCCGGCCGGGGCACCCGGTCCTGCTGGGGCGGGACGTCTGGCCGCTGCTGGACCGGTACGCGATCGGTGACCGGGGTGCCCGCGACCTGCTCCGCGACCGGCCGGACCTGGTGGTCGAGGTGCCCTGCGACGACGTCGGCTCACCGCTGGACGTGGACACCCCCGCCGACCTGCCCCGGCTGGTCAGCGACGGGTGAGCCACCGGGGCAGCCCCTCGCTCGTCACCGCGTGATAGGTGATCATGAAGATGACCGCGAGCAGGCCCAGCAGCGGATTGACGAACCAGCCGAGCAGGCCGCCGAGCGCGTACAGGACCAGGCCGGTGATCGGCCGCAGCCGCTGCCTGCGCGCGTACTCGGGACTGATCCCGGGCCGCAGCAGCACCGGGTGCCGCCGCAGGTAGCCGAAGAACACCAGCCAGGGGGCCGACATCAGGGCGGCGGACAGCGCGTACAGGGCGACGGCCGCGCGCTTGTCGTCGGTGTCGCCCTGGGTGAACGCCGACGCCAGCACGGCGGTGGGAAACGGAATGATCACCGCACCGAAGAGCACGCCGAGGTTGATCCAGCTCAGCGTGAGCGTCGTGCCACGGATCAGCCGCAGCAGCGCGTGGTGGTTGAGCCAGAGCACCCCGACGTAGACGAAGGACACCACGAACGCGAGGTACGTGGCTCCCTCGTCGAGCAGGTCGGTGAGCAACTCGCCCTCGTGGTACTCCGGCACCCGCAGGTCGATGACGAGCAGCGTGATGACGATGGCGAAGACACCGTCGCTGAAGGCCGTCATCCGGTCGGTGCCGGAGACTCGCGCCCCGGCGTCGGGCTGCTCGACCTCGTCAGGTGCTGCGGACATTGCCGCAGGTTAGCCACCGGGCACGACGGTCGGTGGCGGTTTCGTCCGATCGGGACCGAAACGGCCGCCCGGGGTCGCCACGACGGCGTGCCCGGGCGGCCGGTCGCACCGCCGGTGGTGGTCAGGCCACCGGCGCGGCCGTCCCGGTCGTGCGGGCGAGACGCCGGTGGGCGCTGATCAGCTCGGCGTAGCGCAGACCGCTCGCCTTCATCGTCCGGCGCTGCGTCGGGTAGTCCACGTGCACCAGCCCGAAGCGCTTGTCGTAGCCGTACGCCCACTCGAAGTTGTCCAGCAGCGACCAGACGAAGTAGCCGTCCAGGGGAACCCCCCGGGCCACCGCCGACGCGCACGCCGCCAGGTGCTGCTCCAGGTGGTCGGTGCGCTCCTTGTCCTGCACCGTGCCGTCCGCGGTGACCTCGTCCGGCCAGGCCGAACCGCTCTCGGTGACGATGATCCGACCCGGCCGGTACTCCTCGTGCACGTCGACGAGCAGCCGCTCCAGCCCCGCCGGGTACATCTCCCAACCCATCGCGGTCTCCACCGAGCCGGGCACCGGCACCTGCCGGGCGTACGGTGCCGCGCCGGTCGGGTCGTCGACCACCAGTTGACGGAAGTAGTAGTTCACCCCGAGGAAGTCGGTGGGCGTGGCGATCACCGTGAGGTCGTCGCCGCGTACCGGTGGCTCGACGCCGTAGGTGGCGATCATGTCGGCCGGGTAGCCGCGCCCGTGGATCGGGTCCAGCCACCACCTGTTGACGTGCCCGTCCGCCCGGCGGGCCGCCGCCACGTCCTCGGGTCGGTCGGTGGCCGCCTCGATCGGGCTGAGGTTGAGCACCAGACCCACCGAGGCCGGACGGGCGGCGTTGGCGCGGATCGCCTGAGTGGCCAGGCCGTGCCCGAGCAGCACGTGGTGCGAGGCGTGCACCGCCCGGGTCAGGTCCCGCTCGCCGGGGGCCATGTTGCCCTCCAGGTGCCCGATCCAGCACACGCAGAGCGGCTCGTTGACGGTGCACCAGTCGGCGACCCGGTCACCGAGACGGGCGGCGACCACCGCCGCGTAGTCGGCGAACGCCTCGGCGGTGGCGCGCTCCGGCCAGCCGCCGGCGTCCTGCAACGTCTGCGGCAGATCCCAGTGGTAGAGCGTGACGAACGGCCGGATCCCGTCGGCGAGCAGGGTGTCCACGAGCCGGTCGTAGAAGTCCAGCCCGGCGGGGTTGACCCGACCGACGCCGTCGGGCATCACCCGGGGCCAGGCCACCGAGAAACGGTACGCGTCCACGCCGAGCCGGCGCAGCAACGCGAAGTCCTCGGGCCACCGGTGGTAGTGGTCGCAGGCCACCGCGCCGGTGTCGCCGTTGTCGACCTTGCCGGGGGTCGCCGAGAAGGTGTCCCAGATGGACGGCGCCCGGCCGTCGACGTCGACGGCCCCCTCGATCTGATACGCCGCCGTGGCGACGCCCCAGAGGAAGGCGGGTGGCAGCTTGGACAGGTCGGGCACGGGACGGATCTCCTCTGGCATTGACTGACTCACTTGACCGCGCCGGCGGTCAGGCCGGCGACGAAGTACCGCTGCAGGGCCAGGAACCCGACGACCACCGGGACGCTGACCACCAGCGAGGCGGCCATGATCTGGTTCCAGTAGACGTTGAACTGGGTGGAGTAGCCCTGCAGGCCGACGGCCAGGGTGCGGCTGCCCTCGTCGGTCATCACCGACGCGAACAACACCTCACCCCAGGCGGTCATGAACGCGTACACGGTGACCGCCACGACGCCGGGTACGGCGGCCGGCAGGATGACCTGGAACAGGGTGCGCAACGGCCCGGCCCCGTCGACCTGCGCCGCCTCGTCCAGCCCGCGGGGGATCGAGTCGAAGTAACCGACGAGCATCCAGATCGAGAACGGCAGCGAGAAGGTCAGGTACGTGATCACCAGTCCGGTGCGGCTGGCGTACAGCTCGATGCCCGTGGCGTTGCCCAGGTTGACGTAGATGAGGAACAGCGGCAGCAGGAACAGGATGCCGGGGAACATCTGGGTGGACAGCACGGTCACCGAGAAGAGGCTCCGGCCGCGGAACCGGTACCGGCTGACCGCGAACGCCGCGAAGATGGCCACCGCGACCGAGCAGATCGCCGCGATGCTGGACACCACCAGGCTGTTCACCAGGTACCGGGCCAGCGGCACGGTGCTCCACATGTCGACGAACGGTTGCAGGGTGGGTCGGCTGGGCCACCAGGTGAAGCCGTTCTGCACGTCCTGCAACGGCTTCGCGGCCGAGGTGACCATCACGTACAGCGGGATGACGACGAAGAGGGTGAGCAGGGTCAGCACGATGCGCCGGCCCCAGCGCTCACCGGCGGTCTCACGCATGGTCGTCCCTCCGACGGTTGGTGATCAGCAGGTACGCGGCCGAGACGATCATCAGGAACAGCAGCAGCGCCACCGACATCGCCGAGCCGGAGCCGAAGTCCCAGGTCTTGAAGGAACTGCGGTAGATGTGGATGGAGATCAGGTCGGCCTGCTCCGGCGCGGAGCCGCCGAAGAGCACGAACGGTGTGTTGAAGTCGTTGAACGTCCACAGGAACAGCACCAGCAGCAGCACCAGGTTCACCGGCCGCAGCATGGGCAGGGTGACCGAGCGCAGCCGGCGCCAGAACCCGGCGCCGTCGATGGCGGCGGCCTCGTACAACTCACCCGGCACGTTCTGCAGACCCGCCATCAGGCAGAGGAACGCGAACGGCCAGTTGCGCCACACCGACACCACCAGCAGCGACCAGAAGCTGTTGTCGCCGATCAGCCAGAACGGACGCTCGTTCAGCAGCCCGAGCTGGTCGACCAGGACGTGGTTGACCAGGCCGGTGTCGCGTTGCAGCAGGAAGCTCCAGGTGATCACCGCGGCGTAGACCGGCAGCGCGTACGGGGTGAGGAACAGCGCCCGCAGGATCGCCCGCCCACGGAACGGCTTCTGCAGGACGACCGCCGCCGCGATGCCGAGCAGCCAGGCGAACCCGACCGAGAGCACGCTGTAGGCCAGGGTGACCCAGAACGAGTGCAACAGTTCCTTGCCGGCGGCGCTGTTCAGGTCGAGCGTCGCCCGGTAGTTCTCCAGCCCGACGAAGGGCGCGGTGGACCAGTTGCGAATGTGGAACTGGGTCAGCTCCAGCAGGCTCATCCAGACCCCGACCACCATCGGGACCACGTGGATGGCGAGTTCCAGCACGATGGCCGGTGCGAGCAGCAGATAGGGCAGGAGTGAGCGGCGGGGGCCGCGGGGCCGGCGGGCCGGCCCCCGGGCCGGTGACCCGGCCCGGGGTTCGCGCCGGTCGGCGTCCGGCGCGGTGGTGCTGGTTGCCATCGGGGTCCTCTCGGAGGCGGTGGCCGTGGCCGGGCTCAACACCCGACCACGGCCACCGGTGACGCCTGGGTCAGCGCATCTTCTGCTGCGCGTCGGTCAGCTTCGCCTTCACCGACGCCTCGGTGACCGGCTTGCCGCTGGCCGCGTCCGCGAACAGCTCCTTCATCGCGGTGCCGACCAGGGTCTCGAAGGTGCTCTCCTCGGGCACCTGCGGCAGCGGGGCCGCGGTGGTGACCAGGGTCTCCTGGATGGTCTTCTGCTCGGTGGCGCTGAACGCCGGGTCGGAACCCGCGGTCTTCACCGCCGGCAGCGAGCCGTACGTCTTGTTGAGCAGCGTCTGCTCCTCGTCGCTGGTCATGAACTTCACGAAGCTCAGCGCGCCGTCCTTGTTCTTGGTGTGCTTGAAGACCGCCATGTTGATGCCGGCGACCATGCTGTTCACCTTCTTGCCGCCGGCCGGCGGGCTGGCCAGGAACGGCACCGGGGCCACCCCGTACGCGTCGGCGGCCATGTTCTGCGTCTTCAGGTTCGAGCCGGCGGACTGCCAGAGCAGCATGGCGGCCTTGCCGTTGGCGAAGTCCGAGACCGACTGGTTCTGCGCGTACTCGGCGTTGCTCGGGTTGGTGATCTTGTCGGCGGCCATGAAGTCGATGTACCGCTTGATCGCCGAGACGTTCTGCGGGGTGTCGAAGGTCGGCTTGCCGGCCGAGTCGAACCACTCGCCGCCGTACTGCTGGCTGAAGGTGAAGGCGTGGTGCGCGTTCTCCGACGGGTTGGCCCCCTCGATCGCCAGGCCCCACTTGCCGCCGGTGCTCAGCTTCTTGCCGTACTCGGCGAGCTGCTCCCAGGTGGTCGGCGGCGCGGTGAGGCCGGCGTCGGCGAACGACTTCTTGTTGTAGTACAGGCTGTACGCCATGCTGTAGAGCGGCACGGCGGCCGGCGGCTTGCCGGGGGCGCCGGCGGCGGCGAGCGCGGCGGGCACGATCCGGTCCTTGCCGCCGACGGCCTGCAGGGTGGCGTCGTCGAACTCGACGAGCGCGCCGGTGGCCTGCAACGACGCCGACCAGGTGTTGCCGATGTTCACCACGTCCGGGCCCTTGCCCGAGGCGGCGGCGGCGAGCAGCCGGTTGAGCAGGTCCGACCAGGGGACCACCTCGACGGTGACCTTGATCCCGGTCTGCTTCTCGAACTTGTCCAGCTCGGGCTGGAGGGTCGTCTTGTCGGCCTCCAGGCTGGCGCCCTGGTTGCTGGCCCAGTAGGTGAGCGTCTTGGGCGATGCGGCGGAGTCGTCGCCGGAGCCGCCGCAGGCGGTCAGCGAGGCGGCGGCCAGTACGGCGGCGGTGAATATCCCGAGGTGTCGTCTCGACACGGGTCAGCCCTTCCGGAGCGTGGTGGGGGTCCGCCGGCCTCCGTCGCCGATAGGGGTCGAGACGACGGGCGGCCGGCTGCGGACAGGGTTCGGGGGTGCGCCGTCGGAGTCCGTCGGCGTTTCCCGGGAGTTACATCACGGCTTAAATTATGTCGTCATTAAAGTGGCTGGCCGGTGGGTCGTCAAGCACGGTGCGGTTACAGTCGCCTCGAACGGCCAACCAGAACGGGGTGTCGAGTGGAGCTGGCGCGTGCCACCAACCGCAGCGTGCGGCTGCGCAACCGGTCCGCGCTGCTGACCAGGCTCTTCCTCGACGGTCCGCTCACCCGCCAGGACCTGGTGCGCAGCACCGGGCTGAGTCAGCCGGCGGTCAGCAACGTGGTGGCCGACCTGATCGACGAGGGGCTGGTCGCCGAGGCCGGGGCCGCCGAGTCCGACGGTGGTCGGCCCAGCATGCTGCTGCGGATCGCGCCCCGCTTCGCCTTCGTGGTCGGCGTGGACGTCGGCGAGACCCGGGTGCGGGTGGAGCTGTTCGACTTCGCGATGACCCTGCTGGCCAGCATCGAGTACCCGCTCGACCCGGCCCGGACCGAGCCCGACCTGGTGGCCGGGCACGTGCTCGCCGGCATCGACGCGGTGACCGGGCAGGCCGGCGTGACCTCCGGCGACGTGCTCGGCGTCGGCATCGGCGTGTCCGGGGTGGTCGAGCAGGGCGTCGAGGCTGTCGTGCACGCCCAGGCCCTCGGTTGGGACCGGGTGCCGCTGGAGCGCCTGATCAGCGCCGGCACCGACCTGCCGCTGCACATCGACAACGGCGCGAAGACCCTCGGCCAGGCCGAGATGTGGTTCGGCGCCGGCCGGGGAGCCCGACACGCCGTCTTCGCGCTTGTCGGCTCCGGCGTGGGCGCGTCGGTGGTGACCGGCGGGGCCACCTACCGCGGCGCGTCCAGCAGCGCGGGGGAGTGGGGGCACACCACCCTGGTGTACGGGGGACGGGCCTGCCGGTGCGGCGCGCGCGGCTGCCTGGAGGCGTACGTCGGCGCGGAGGCGATCATCGACCGGTACCGGGAGGCGCGTCGGGGTCGACAGGTGCCGGGCGAGGATGAGGAGTCCCAGATCGCGGCGCTGGTCGCCGCCGCCGGGACCTCGGCCACCGCCCGGCGGGTGCTGGACGACACCGCCGGCTACCTCGGCGCCGGGGTGGCCAACCTGATCAACCTGTTCAACCCGGAGCGGGTGGTGCTCGGCGGCTGGGCGGCCATGGCGCTGGGTGACCTGCTGCCGGCCGTCCGCGAGGCCGCCGGCCGACAGGCCCTGCGGCAGCCGTTCGAGCAGGCGTCGATCGAGCTGTGCCGCCTCGGCGTGGACGCGGTGGCACTGGGCGCCGCCACGCTGCCGATCGCCCGCTTCCTCACCGAGGGCGGCGTCCGCCGCTGAGCCGGGACGACGGCAGCGGCGCCGGCGAATTACACAAAAAGAATCCTCGGGATAAATAACGAAGTTATAGATCGATGTCTTGACGCCGCCGCAATCTCGCCGCAACACTCCTACGAGAGCGCTCTCCGGCCCGCGGCGCCGCATCGGCGGCACCACCCACGGCACCACGGGGCGAGCCCGATCCCACCCTCGTCGGCATCCGTAACCCCCTATCGACAGGCGATGTCATGACATCTCGTGCAACATCCGTACGCCCGCGTCCCCGCCGGGCCGTCCGACACCTGCTCGTCGGACTCACCGTGGCGCTTGTCGCGGCGCTCACCCCGACCGGTGCCACCGCACCCGCGCAGGCCGCGCCCACCCTGCTCTCCCAGGGCCGGACGGCCACCGCCTCGTCCACCGAGAACGCCGGCACCCCCGCCAGCGCCGCCGTGGACGGCAACACCGGCACCCGCTGGTCCAGCGCGTTCAGCGACCCGCAGTGGCTCCAGGTCGACCTGGGTGCCCGCGCCACCATCACCCAGGTCAATCTGCTGTGGGAGGCCGCCCACGGCCGGGCCTTCCAGCTCCAGACCTCCGACAACGGGTCCACCTGGACCACGATCTACTCGACCACCACCGGCGCCGGCGGCACCCAGAACCTCACCGTCTCCGGCGCCGGCCGCTACGTCCGCATGTACGGCACCGCCCGGGGCACCGGCTACGGCTACTCGCTCTGGGAGTTCCAGGTCTACGGCGAGACCGGCGGCGGTACCAACGAACCCCCGGTGACGCCCACCGACCCGCGCAACCCCAACCTCGGGCCGAACACGTTCGTCTTCGACCCGAGCACCCCGACGTCGACCATCCAGAGTCGACTCAACACCCTCTTCACCCAGCAGGAGACCAACCAGTTCGGCCCGCAGCGCTACGCGGTGCTGTTCAAGCCGGGCACCTACACCGCCGACGTCAACCTCGGCTTCTTCACCCAGGTCGCCGGCCTCGGCCTGAGCCCCGACGACGTCAACCTCAACGGCCACGTCCGCACCGAGGCGTTCTGGTTCGGCGGCAACGCCACGCAGAACTTCTGGCGGGCCGCCGAGAACCTCTCGGTCACCCTGCCCGCCGGGCAGACCGTGGAGCGGTGGGCGGTGTCCCAGGCGGCGCCGTACCGCCGGATGCACCTGCGCGGCGCGCAGAACCAGATCCAACTGTGGAACGGCGGCGACGGCTGGTCCAGCGGTGGCCTGCTGGCCGACACCCGCATCGACGGGCTGGTCGTCTCCGGCTCGCAGCAGCAGTGGTACTCCCGCAACAGCGAGTTCGGCAACGGCTGGACCGGCTCGGTGTGGAACATGGTCTTCCAGGGCGTCACCGGCGCACCGGCGCCGAGTTTCCCCAACCCGTCGCACACCGTCATCGCGCAGACCCCGCAGGTGCGGGAGAAGCCGTTCCTCTACGTCGACGGCACCGGCGAGTACCGCGTGTTCGTGCCGGCGCTGCGCACCAACTCGACAGGCACCAGCTGGTACAACAAGACGCCCGCCGGCTCGTCGATCTCGCTGTCGCAGTTCTTCGTGGTCCAGGCCGGCACCAGCGCGGCCACCATCAACGCGGCCCTCGCCCAGGGCAAGCACCTGCTCTTCACCCCGGGCGTGCACCACGTCACCGAGCCGATCCAGGTCAACCGGGCCGACACGGTGATCCTCGGCCTCGGCCTGGCCACCATCCAGGCCGACAACGGCAGCGTGGGCATGCGGGTCGCCGATGTGGACGGCGTGAAGGTCGCCGGCCTGATGTTCGAGGCCGGCACCACCAACTCGCCGGTGTTGATGGAGGTCGGGCCGTCCGGCTCGTCCGCGAGCCACGCCAGCAACCCGACCTCGCTGCACGACGTGTTCTTCCGCATCGGTGGGCCGCACGTCGGCAGGGCCACCAACACGCTGACCGTCAACAGCGACAACGTGATCGGTGACCACATGTGGCTGTGGCGGGCCGACCACGCCGCCAGCGGCGTGCCGACCGGGTGGACGCTGAACACCGCCGACACCGGGCTCACCGTCAACGGCGACAACGTCACCATGTACGGCCTGTTCGTCGAGCACTACCAGAAGTACCAGACCATCTGGAACGGCAACGGCGGGCGGACGTACTTCTACCAGAACGAGCTGCCGTACGACGTGCCGAACCAGGCGGCCTGGATGAACGGGTCGACGCGGGGTTACGCCGCGTACAAGGTCGCCGATTCGGTGACCAGCCACCAGGCGTTCGGGCTGGGCAGTTACAGCTACTTCAACGTCAATCCCGCGGTGGTCGAGGAACGGTCCTTCGAGGTGCCCACCAACCCGAACGTGCGGTTCACGAACATGGTGACCGTCTCGCTCGGTGGCGTCGGCACCATCAACCGGGTGATCAACAACGCCGGTGGCACCGCGAACGCGGCCAACCAGACGGTGTACCTGACCACCTACCCCTGACCGGTGCCCCCGCGCCGGCCCGGTCCGTTGAGGCCGGGTCGGCCGGGTGACACCCAGGGCCGAGGCCGGCCCGGTCCCGCCGAGACCGGGCCGGCCCCGGTCGTGTCCGTCTCAACCGGCCAGTACCTCAGCCGCCGCCCGCTCACCGGCGCGCACCGCGCCCTCCAGGTAGCCACTCCAGCGGGTGGCCGTCTCGGTGCCCGCCCAGTGCACCCGTCCCACCGGCGTCCGCAGGTGCGGGCCGTACGTCCGCCAGGTGCCCGGGGTGAGCACACCGGAGAAGCAGCCCCGGGTCCACTCCTCGGCCGACCAGTCGTACTCGACGAGGTCCACCGGGTTTTCGGCGTGCGGCCCGACCACGCTGGTGAACGCCTCCAGGAGGCACTGCCGGCGCCTTGCGGGGGACATGCCGCGCAACGCGGCGGCGTCCGAGGAGTAGCTGAACCCGGTCAGCACCCCGAGCGGCGAGGTCGGGGTGGAGTTGTCGACCGTCTCGGTGAGCGGACCGGCGCTGCTGGTGGCCACCCCGGAGCGCCCGTCGGCACGCCAGAACGGCTCCGGGTAGACGGCGTGCACCTTCAGCGCCGACCCCATCGGCATCCGCTGGGTGAGCCCGTCACGCAGCGGGGGTAGCGGCGGGTCGTACCGGATTCGGCCGGCCAGTGCCGGGGCCAGCGCGACCACCACGGCGTCGCCGTCGACGCGCCCGGTGTCGGTCCACGCGGTCGCGCCGTCGACCGTCTGTTCGATGGCCCGCACCGGCGCGGCCAGCGTCAGCGTCCCCGGCGGCAGAGCCGCGGCCATCCGCTCGGCCAGCGCCGCCGGCCCGCCCACGATCCGGTCCTGCTGCGCGCCGCCGGCCATCCCCAGCAACGGCCCGGTCCCGCCAGCGCTGCGCAGGTAGAACAGCAGGTGCAACAGGGACAGCTCGTCGGCGCCGGTGGCCAGCAGCCCGCCGGCGAGTAGCCGCCCCAGGTAGTCGGCGGTGTCGTCGTCCGCGGCCGTGGTGGCGAGCCACCCGCCGAGGGTCGTCCGGTCCCACCGCGCGGCCTCCGGCGTCGCCCAGGGTGCGGCCGGGTCCAGTCGTGCGGCGTACTCGTCGAGCAGGCCGAGCACCCGGCCGACCTGCGCCGGCGGTTCGGCCCGGCGCTGACCGCCCCAGAGCAGCGTGGGCGCGCCGACCGACGCCGAGGCGAAGATGGCCAGCCCGTGCTCGGCGACCAGCGCGTACATCCGGTCCTGCGTCGGGCCGATCCACTGCGCCCCCAGGTCGAGCTGCGTGACCTCGGGCAGCCAACGGGTCAACACCCGACCGCCCACCCGGTCGCGAGCCTCCAGCACCCGCACCTGGGCACCCGCGCGGCTCAGCGCCAACGCGGCCGCGAGACCGGAGAAGCCGGCGCCGACCACGACCACCCGCAAGCCGTCGACCACACAGCGGTCTACCCACAACCGTCGCAGGCATGACTACCGGCTCTGGTCGCGGCACTGGCGGGCCGTACCCCTGTCCTTCGTCCTTTGCTCTGCACCCGCTGATGCGCCACCCGGGCCCGGGCCCGGGCACCGTCGCGCCCGCGGGTGCAGAGCAAGGGGCAGCGTCCGGTCCGCGGGGTGCGGAGCAGAGGGCAGCGTCGCATCCGCGGGTGCAGAGCAAAGGGCGCGCCCACACCGGGGCCGGGACGGCCGCCGAGAACTTTCCGCCGGCCTGTCGAATCCGGCGGCGGCCGATCGTGTGGAGGATGAGAGGTCGGCGACGCGCCGACCACCCGCGAGGAGGAACGATGACGCTGTACCTGCTCAGCCTTCACCAGCCGCAGGGTGAGCTACCGCCGGAGTCGGCATTCCTGGCCGAGGTGATGCGCCAGGTCGGCGAGCTGCGCGACGAGCTGGCCGCCGCCGGGTCGTGGGTCTTCGGGCAGGGCCTGCACGGCCCGGAGACCGCCACCGTGCTGCGCCCCCGCGACGGCGAGGTCCTGGTCACCGACGGGCCGTTCGTGGAGGGCAAGGAACACCTGGGCGGCATCACCATCATCGACGTGGCGGACCTGGACGCCGCCCTGCACTGGGGGCGCCGCTACGCGCTGGCCACCACCCTGCCGATCGAGGTGCGTCCCTTCCAGGGCGGGGCCGGCGACTGACCGTGCCCGACGTGGAGGCGGTGTTCCGCGCCGAGTACGGGCGTGCGGTCGCCGTCCTGGTCCGTCTCCTCGGCGACATCGACCTCGCCGAGGAGGCCGTCCAGGACGCGTTCGCCGTCGCGGTGGCCCGCTGGCCGACCACCGGCCCACCGCCCAGTCCGGCCGGCTGGATCATCACCACCGCCCGTCACCGGGCGATCGACCGGCTGCGCCGCGAGGCGTCCCGGGCCGAGCGGCAGGCTCAGGCGGCCCTGCTGTTCGCCGCCGACGAACCCGTCGAGGAGGGACCCGTGCGCGACGACCAACTGCGGCTGATCTTCACCTGTTGCCATCCGGCGCTCGCCCCGGCCGCGCGGGTCGCGCTCACCCTGCGGCTGCTCGGCGGCCTGAGCACCGCCGAGATCGCCCGAGCCTTCCTGGTGCCCGAGCCGACGATGGCGCAGCGACTGGTCCGCGCCAAGTCGAAGATCCGCAACGCGCGGATCCCGTACCGGGTGCCCCACGACGCCGACCTGCCCGACCGGCTGCACGGCGTCCGCACGGTGCTCTACCTGATCTTCAACGAGGGATACACGGCCAGCGCCGGCCCGCACCTGATCCGCGCCGAACTGTGCGTCGAGGCGATCCGGTTGACCAGGCTGCTGGTGGAGCTGATGCCGGACGAACCGGAGGCGCTCGGCCTGCTCGCCCTGATGCTGCTCACCGAGTCCCGCCGGCCGGCGCGGACCACCGCCGACGGTGAGCTCGTGCCATTGTCCCGGCAGGACCGAGAACTGTGGGACACCGCGCTGATCGCCGAAGGGCAGGCGCTGGTCCGCCGCTGCCTGCGCCGCGACCGGCCCGGCCCGTACCAGATCCAGGCCGCGATCGCCGCCGTGCACAGCGCCGCGCGCCGCGCCGCCGACACCGACTGGGCTCAGATCCTTGCGCTGTACGACCAGCTGACGGTGCTCGCCGCCGGCCCGGTGGTGGCGCTGAACCGGGCTGTCGCGCTCGCCGAGGTGTCCGGTGCGGCAGTGGCGCTGGCCGAGGTGGACCGCCTCGATCTGGTCGGCTACCACGTCTATCACGTGGTCCGTGCCGACCTGCTCGCCCGGCTCGGTCGCGGCGGGGAGGCCGTCGAGGCGTACCGGACGGCCGTCGCCCTGACGGACAACGTGGCCGAACGGGCCTTCCTCACCGCGCGCGCGACGGCCCTGGCGCCGCCCTGAGCGGGGCGTTTGCCGCAGGGGCGGCCGGGAACCCGAGGCACCCAGCCGCAGCAGGAGATGAGGGAGGGGCCATGGCGTACCGTCCGACCGCCGTCGACACCGTGCCCGACCTGTCCACCCTCACGCTCGGCGTGGAGGAGGAGTTCCTGCTGCTCGACCCGGACAGCGGGCGCAACCTGCCGGTGGCCGACCAGGTGCGGGCCGCGCTGCGCGGCCCCGCCCGCGACCAGAGCCGCCAGGAGTTCCGGCACAGCATGGTGGAGATGGTCACGCCGGTCTGCGCCGACCTCGGCGAGCTGCGCGCGCACCTGGTGGCGCAGCGCCACTGGGCCGCCGAGGCCGCCACGGCGGCCGGGGCCCGGCTGGTGGCGATCGGCGCCACGCCGCTGGCCGAGCCGCAGCGGACGGTTCCCGACGAGCCGCGCTACCACGCGATGTCGCGCCGGTACGGCCCGGTGGCGCACGATCCGGCGGTGTGCGGCTGCCACGTGCACGTCGGGCTGCCCGACCGGGAGCTGGCCGTGCAGGTCTGCAACCACCTGCGGGCGTGGCTGCCGGTGGTGCAGGCGATCACCACCAACTCGCCGCTGCACGACGGGCGCGACACCGGCCACGCCAGCTGGCGGTCGATGCAGCTGGAACGCTGGCCCAGCATCGGGCCGACGCCGTACTTCGACTCGGCCGCCGACTACGACCGGACCGTCGACGAGCTGATCGCCGCCGGCATCATGCTCGACGCGGCGATGGTCTACTGGTACGCCCGCCCGTCGTCGGCCTACCCGACGGTGGAGATCCGGGTGGGCGACGTCGGTTCGACAGTCGACGACACGGTGTTGGTCGCCGCGCTGGTCCGGTCTCTCGTCGCCACCCTCGCCGACGACGTCCGCGCCGGGGTGCTGGCCCCGCCCATCCGCGACTGTCTGATCGCCGCCGCGCACTGGCGGGCCGCGCACGACGGCCTCGACGGCGAGCTGATCGACCTGCGTGGCGGCGGCAGCCGACCGGCCTGGGCGCTCGTCGACGAGTTGATGGCGGTGATCGCCCCGGCCCTGCTGCGCCACGGCGACCTCGGTTACGTGTTGGCGCAACTGGCCCGACTGCGCCGCGACGGCACCGGCGCGACCCGGCAGCGTCGGGTGCTGGAACGCACCGGTGACCTGCGGGCGGTCATCGACGACCTGGTCGCCCGCACCGTGGCGAACTGACCGCCTTGCCGCCTCAACGGATGTCGTGCGTCTGTAGCCACAGCTCCAGGAGCCCGAGCTGCCACAGTTTGTTGCTGCCGGCGGCCGCCTCGGCCCGGTCCGGCTCGGCGAGCAGACGTGCCACGTACCCCGGTCGGAACAGCCCCCGCTCGCGCGCGGCCGGCGCCTGCAACGCCTCGGCGACCAGCTCGCGCACCGGGCCGTCCACGTTGCGCAGCGCCGGCACCGGGAAATAGCCCTTCGGGCGGTCGACCACCTCGGCCGGCAGTACCTGCCGGGCGACCTCCTTGAGCACGCCCTTGCCCCCCTGGGCGACCTTGTGCTCCGGCGGGCAGTGCGCGGCCAGGGTGACCAGATCCTGGTCGAGAAAGGGGGTACGCACCTCCAGGCCCCACGCCATGCTCATGCTGTCCACCCGCTTGACCGGGTCGTCCGGCAGCATCAGGTGGGTGTCCAGGCGCAGCACCGCGTCCAGCGCGGTCTGCGCCCCGGGCGCGGCCAGGTGGTCGGTGAGCAGGTCCCGGCTGGCGTCGTGTTCCAGCGCGTACGCCGGACCGACGATGGCCCGCAGCTCGTCGTGGCCACGGTCGAAGAACGCGGCGGCGAACGTCTCGGCGGCACCGTGCCGGGGCGCCTCGACCAGCGGCTGGTGGTAGCCGTACCCGGCGAACACCTCGTCGGCGCCCTGCCCGGACTGGGCCACCTTCACGTGCCGCGCCACCTGCTCGGACAGCAGGTGGAAGGCGACCACGTCGTGGCTGCCCATCGGTTCGGTCATCGCCAGCACGGCACGGCGTACGGCGGGCACCAGGTCGTCGTCGGCGAGCCGGATCCGGTGGTGGTCGGTGCCGTACGCGCGGGCCACCAGGTCGGAGTAGCCGAACTCGTCGCCGGACTCGCCGTCCCGGCTGTCGAAACCGATGCTGAACGTGCGCAGGTGCTGCTGCCCGGCCTCGGCGAGCAGCGCGACGATGAGGCTGGAGTCCAGTCCACCGGAGAGCAGCACACCGACCGGCACGTCGGCGACCAACCGTCGGCGTACCGCCGTGCGCAGCGCGTCGCCGACGGCGACCCGCCAGTCGGCGGCGTCCATTCCCGCGTCGGCGGGCTCGCGGACGTAGTCGGGTCGCCAGTAGACCTCCTCGCGGCTGCGCCCGTCCGCCTCGATCACCCGCAGGGTGGCCGGCGGCAGCTTGCGCACGCCGCGCAGCACGGTGCGCGGCGCGGGCACGATGGAGTGCCAGGACAGGTAGTGGTGCAGCGCCACCGGGTCGATGCCGGTGTCCACGTCGCCGGCTCGCAGCAGCGCGGGCAGGGTGGAGGCGAACCGGAGTCGCCCGGGTGTCTCGGCGAGGTAGAGCGGTTTGATGCCGAGCCGGTCGCGGGCCAGCACCAGCCGGCGCCGGTTCCGGTCGACGAGCCCGATCGCGAACATGCCGACCAGGTGGTCGACGAAACGCTCACCCCAGTGCGCGTACGCCACCAGGATCACCTCGGTGTCGCTGGTGGAGTGAAACCGGTATCCGGCGTTGCGTAGCTCCTCGCGCAGCTGCGGGTAGTTGTAGATGCAGCCGTTGAAGACCAGGGCCAGGCCCAGGTCGTCGCGCACCATCGGCTGCCCGCCGGCGTCGGACAGGTCGATGATGGTCAGCCGCCGGTGCCCGAGGGTCACCCAGCCCTCGGCGCGCAGGCCCTCGTCGTCCGGGCCGCGCGAGCGCATCGCCTCGGTCATCCGGGTGACCGCCGCCGCGTCGGGTGACCGACCGTCGAAGCGCGCCTCCCCGCTGATCCCGCACATCAGCCGGGGCGGTTGTGCGGGTGTGGCACCAGCGGCACGAGCGTCCTCCTGTCACCTCGCCCCCGGCCGGTGACGGCCGGTCCCGCCGACCGGACGGGGCCGCTGGCTACCCGTGCGCGAGGTGAGCAAACCCGCCGCGTGGCGGGCGGGCCGCCGTCGGTCAGGCGCGCAGGGTACGCAGGATGCGGGCCAACTCGGCGCGGTCGGTGTCGTTGAGGTGGCCGAAGAAGCGGTCGGCCTCGGCTCGGCGGGCGGTCCGGATGGCGGCGCCGACGCGCTTGCCCTCCTCGGTGAGGGCGACCAGGGTCGCCCGCCGGTCGGCCGGGTCGGGTCGGCGTTCGACAAGCCCACGGGCCTGCAGGTCGTCGACGACCTCGGTCGCCGAGCGGGCCGCGATGCGCAGGTGCTCGGCGAGGGTGCCGGGGCGTACCTCGCCGTGTCGGCCCAGCACACCGAGGGCTCGGGACTGGCTGGGCGTGATGTCCCAGGGGGTCAACGACTCCTTGGTCTGTCGGCGCAAACGGGACGCCACCGCCCAGAACGTCTCGGCCAGGCTGTCGTCGTCGCCAGTCCCGGTGGTGTCCTCGGTCACCGGAATACCGTAGCAGTCGATGCGGTTGTTCCCTCATGTTGAGGTAACCTCAGCATATCCGAGCGAAAGGCAGTGCCCCTTGGAACCCACCCCGAAGGGCCGCGACCGCGGCCACCGCACCCTCAGCGCCGAAGAGAAGACGCAGGCCCGCCAGGTGTCACTGCGCCGCATCGGCCGCCTGTTCACCCCCCACCGGCCCGCGCTGGCCGTGGTCACCATGATCATCGTGCTCTCCTCGATCATCGCGATGGCGACCCCGTTCCTCCTGCGTACCGTGATCGACCGCGCCCTGCCGCAGGGCGACGTGACCCTGCTGGTCTGGCTGGTCCTCGGCATGGTCGCCGTCGCGGCCGTGACCTCCGCCCTCGGCGTCGTGCAGACCTGGATCTCCACCCAGGTCGGGCAGCGGGTCATGCACCGGCTGCGCACCGACGTCTTCAGCCACCTCCAGCGACAGTCGCTGGGCTTCTTCACCCGCACCCGCACCGGCGAGGTGCAGTCCCGGATCACCAACGACATCGGCGGTATGCAGTCGGTCGTCACCTCCACCGCCACCGCCGTCGCGGCCAACCTCACCACGGTGGTCGCCACCGCCGTCGCCATGGTCGCACTCTCCTGGCAGCTCTCCCTCGTCTCGCTCGTGGTGCTGCCGCCGGCCATCTGGCTGACCCGCCGGGTCGCCCGGATGCGCCGCGAGATCACCGCCCAGCGGCAACGCGAACTCGCCGACCTCAACGTCACAGTCGAGGAGGGCCTGTCGATCAGCGGCGTGCAACTGGCCAAGACCCTCGGCACCGGCCCCGCGCTGATCGACAGGTTCACCGCCTCCTCGGAGCGACTCGTCGACCTGGAGCTGCGCAGCGAGTTGGCCGGCCGCTGGCGGATGGCCTCGATGAGCATCATCTTCGCCGCCGTACCGGCGGTCATCTACCTCGCCGCCGGCCTGCCCGGCACCGCCGGCACGCTGAGCATCGGCACCCTGGTCGCCTTCACCGCCCTGCAGGGCGGCCTGTTCCGGCCGCTGATGGGCCTGCTCAACGTGGGCGTCTCGCTCACCGCGTCACTGGCGCTCTTCGCCCGGATCTTCGAATACCTCGACCTGCCCGTCGACGTGGCCGACCCCGCCGAGCCGGTCCACCTCGACCCCAGCCGGGTACGCGGGCACCTGCGCCTTCAGGACGTCACCTTCGGCTACCCGGGCAGCGACACCGCAGCCCTCGCCGGGATCACCCTCGACGTGCCCGCCGGCACCAGTCTCGCCCTGGTCGGCGAGACCGGCTCCGGCAAGAGCACGCTCGCCGGCCTGGTCAGCCGCCTGCACGACCCGACCGCCGGCCGGGTCACCGTCGACGGCGTCGACCTGCGCGACCTGCGCCTGGCCGACCTGGCCGCGATCGTCGGAGTGGTCAGCCAGGAGACGTACCTGCTGCACAGCACCGTCCGGGAGAACCTGCGCTACGCCCGGCCGGGCGCCACCGACACCGAGATCGAGGACGCCGCCCGCGCCGCCCAGATCCACGACCTGATCGCCGGGCTGCCCGACGGGTACGACACGATGGTCGGCTCCCGTGGCCACCGGTTCTCCGGCGGCGAGAAGCAACGGCTCGCCATCGCCCGCACGCTGCTGCGCGACCCGCGCGTCCTGGTCCTCGACGAGGCCACCAGCGCGCTGGACACCGAGACCGAGCGGGCCGTGCAGCGGGCGTTCGACGCGCTCGCCGAGGGGCGGACCACGATCACCATCGCCCACCGGTTGTCCACAGTGCGCGACGCCGACCAGATCGCCGTGCTCGACCACGGCCGGATCGTCGAGTCCGGCACCCACGACAGCCTGCTGAACCGCAACGGCCGCTACGCCACCCTGGCCGCGTAGCCGGCACCGCGCGCGGTCATACCCTGACCGGCAGGTCTACTGATCCAGACGAGCGGCCAACTCCTTCCCCGCCGGCCACGAGTCGTCGCCCATTCGTTCGGCAAGACAGGACAGCGCGAAGGCCAGGGGCCAGGACGCCGCGTGCCGGATGTCCGGAGGCAGGATCCCCAGCGGATGGTGGAGGTCCCAGCCGGAGGCCGGAGTGAGGTCGACAGCCATGACTTCCCCCACGTAGGGCCGCTCCGTTCGGCGGACGGCCCGGGCGACCAGTTGGTCGCCGGCGACGTTCAGGAAGGTGACAGCGCAGAATTCGGGCGTGGCACCACGACTGAGCCAGCGGCCGTAACCCAGAAGGTCGCTGCCCTCGATCTCGGACGGGTTGATGTGGCATTCCTCCCGCAGCTCACGTTCCGCGCCGGTACGAATGATCTCCTGGAGAGTCGGTGTCGACTGTGGTGACACGTCCTGCGGTTCGAGTGAACCCGAGCCGGAGGGCGCGAGAAGTCCTGGGCTGCCCACGTTGTCCTTGGTCTGGGCGACCAGGAGCAATTGCCCGTCGGAGGTGAAGGCCAGCGTGGAGACACCGATGATGTTGGCCAGCCGGCTGTTTCTGAACGTCCGCAGTCGGCCGTGGCGGTCCACGATGAGGTCACGTCCGCGCAGTGCCAGGTTGCGCCGTCCCACCTCGCACACGTCATAGGGGACGAGCACGTTGCTGCAGAAGAAGTCGAAGTAGTGGGCGCTCTGCAGGACGACGACCCCGTCATCGCCCTCCCCGGGCAGGTCCGAGCCGAGCCCCAGCACCGCCGCGTTGTGCATCACCGCTCTGCGCGCCTGCCGGGCCAGAAAGTCGAATGACCAGGGCTTCAGATCGCGGTGCAGGACGTACTCGCTGATCACGGGATCGACCGCAACGGCTTGCTGTCGCAGTCGAACGCTCGCGTCGGTCATCACGATGCCGATGTTGCGTGCGCTCTCCAACACCCGGCCCAGGTCGCTCGCGTGCTCGGCGATGTCCCGGTACGTGTCGGCGTCGCGTGGTTGGAAACGTACGGTCCTGGCCCGCCGCCGGTTGGCGCGAATCTCAAGCGTGGACACCAGAGCCCCAGCCGCGGCGGCCACGACGCTCAGGACCACGGGCGGGCTGTTCAACGCGGTTGAGGTGCCGAAGGCGGCAAGGACGACACTGGCAGTGGTGAGTCGGTACCGCCACAGGCCGCGACGCCAGATGCTCATGGTCGTCTTGACTCTTCTCGACGTTGCCAGCATGCAGTACCCGCCTTAGGCCCGACCCTGCTTCGGCACTTGCAGGGTATCGGCGGCACCAAGCGGATCAATGGCCGTAAAAGCACAGGTACAGGCCGATGCTATCGAAGTGGGACCGGATTACCAGCGGGTGCGACCGCGCGTCGCGCATTTCGTGCAGCGTCAGTTCGACCAGCGCGGCGTTCCTTGAGCGCACGCCGCTACGCCACCCTGGCCGCGTGGCCGGTTCGGGGGAGCGGCATTGGGAGTGACGGGTACCGGACACTTTTGACGGGCATGCACGCGGTTTGTCGGAGGCTGCCGCGAGACTGAGGCTTCCGCGAACGAGGAGGTGCCTCGTGCCGTACGTCAGATCACACACCAGGAGGGGCGGAGCCCGGGTCCGGGCCCACTACCGAAGGCGGCGCACCGGCAGTGTCCGGCGTCGATCGACGGTCCGCCGCCTGTCCGGTGGCAGTAGGTCGGCCAACGGCTGGTTTCTGGTGCTGTGCGCTGTCGTCGGTTTCGTGCTCGTGCGCATGGTCATCGGCGTCGTCCAGCGGCATCCATACTGGACCGCTGTCGTGCTGAGCCTCGTCGTGGCAGGGGCGACCACCGTCGGTCTCATCGCGTCGAAGCAGCGTGCCCGGGAGCGGGCCGACCAGGCTGAGCGGGACATGCTGATCGCGGTGACCGATGCGATGAGCGGGCCCGAGTTCGAGCAGTGGTTCGCGCGGATCCTGGTCGCGTCCGGTTTTCGGAACGTGCAGGTGTGCGGCGGCCCCGGTGACCGGGGAGCCGACGTCACGGCCATCGCACCGGACGGCCGACGCGTCGTGGCGCAGTGCAAGCGGCAGAGCATCAGCAACCGGGTGGGCAGCGCCGCCATCCAGCGGTTCGCCGGCACCTGCCGGGACATCCACCGTGGCGAGATCTGCCTGCTCGTGACGAACAGCTTCTTCACCGCAGGCGACGGCATCCAGATCGCCCGACAGCTCGACATCACGCTCGTCGACCGGCGCGCGCTGGAGATGTGGGCCTGGACGGGACGACCCACGCCAGAGTCCATCGCGGCGGGCGGGCCGCACTGATGCAGAGCGGCGGATAGCGGCGCGACGCCCGGTGGCAGGATAACCGTCGATGACGGCTGACGAAACGTGGAAGCGAATCTCCCCGCACTCGCTCACCTGGCCGGAGGTCGACCCCGCGCGACACCCGTTCGACCCGACCGACGTGCTCGATGTGGTGCGTGGCCTCGGGCCTCCGGTGCCACCGACGCCGCGTTGGGAAGGGTCTGTGTCCATCGGCCGCAGCGATGCCGAGCGGTGGCGGGAGACGGTGAGTCACGCCCTCGTCGACCACTACGGACGGTGGGCCAGCGGCTGGTGTTGGTCCCAGGGCGAGGGCGACTACGACGGTGGTCCGGGCACCGAATGGTGCTGCGTGTCCCACTCGATCAGCTCACCGGAGGAGACCCTGACCCTCGTCGCCGGCTCGCTGGTCCAGTGGCGAGCCTGGCTGGAGGATCTGGCCGAACGCTTCGACCGTTTCCTGCCACTGCCCGATCCCGACGAATCACCCGATGCCCTCGTCGTGGCCTGGGAAGTCGCGGTCGCCCAGCTCGTGAACCTGACCGTGGGCCGGACAAGCAGCGACAGCGGCTGGTACGGCCACTGCAAGCAGGTCCTCTCCTGGTTTCTCGTCGCAGCCGGTCTGCCCGAGGACCGCCACTCGACCCTGATCGACGACGCCATCGGCGGACGATTCCGCAGCTGGGTGCAGCCGTCTGCCGCCGATGTCGCCGATGTCGCGGAGCGCCTGGCACAGCAGCTGGTCGCGCAGTCCGGCGTCGACCTGTCCCCTTCCTCCGTCCACGCCACCGACGAGTGGCCCGACACCTGGCCGCAGGGTTGGCCATCGTCACGGACTGCCACGCGGCCGACGCGAGGTCGAGACGAGCGCAGCCCCGAGGGTAGGCGCCCCGACGACCTGGAGACGTGGCAGGCCGTTCGTGCCCGGGTCGACTGGGGCACCGCGTCCGAGCCCGTGTCCGGCCCCGTCGGTACGGGCGAGGACGCCATCGCCGAGCACGCGGCCAACCGTCCGACGGACGGCCCACAGCTTGCCGCCGCGGTCGACCAGGCGGGGTGGGCGGCGGCTGCGGGTGGACCGCTCACCTTCGCCCTGCTCGCGCAGTGGCAGGGCACGCTACTCGGTGTGCCGGAGCCCGCGTTCCGCGATGGCCCGGCCTGGGCCAAGGGCGGCCGTGAACGCTACTACTGGCATGCCGACCTTCCCCGCCGGTTCGAGGCGTGCCTGCTCGAGGCGACGGAGGACGACCTGCCCCTGCCCTCCCGAGCCGCGCGGGTCTATCTCGACGTGGCGTTCTTCCACCCGTTCGACGACGGCAACGCCCGCTCGGCCATGCTGGCGCTCTACTACGTGCTCGCCCGGGAAGGCGTGACACTCGACCGCGCAGCCCCTCTGCTGAAGACCGTCCGACAGGCGCACGACACGTACGGCGCCGCCGGGCTCGCGAAACTCGTCGAACTGCTGATCCGAGGCACGCGGAAACGGATGCGGCCCTGACCGTCCGGCGAACGGCTCACGGCAGACGAGTGTCGTTGAGCGCGCCGTGCTTCGGCCCTGCCCTCCAGATGTAAGGCGGTGTCCGGTCGCGGGAGGCAACTGCGGGCTTGTCACCGACAACTGGATCGGATCGTCCTCGATCGCATCGTGCGGGGCGAAAACGGCATATAGCATGATTGGTGCATGAACGCCCAGAGGGGTACGTCACCACTGACCCGTCAGCCGGGTCGGCTGGTGTCCTTCAGTGACGGTGTCTTCGCCATCGCCGTGACGCTGCTCGTCCTGGAGATCCAACCGCCACCGGACTTCGGGCACCTTCTGCGGGGCCTCGGGGCACTGTGGTCGTCGTACCTGGCCTACGCGCTGAGCTTCCTGCTCATCGGGCAGGTGTGGGTCAACCACCACGTCATGTTCGACCGCGTCCGACACGTCGACCGGGGAATCCTCTTCCTCAACACGCTGCTCCTGATGGTCATCGCGTTCCTGCCGTTCTCCACGTCCCTCCTCGCCGGCGCTCTCCGCGCGGAGCAGGGCCTGCGCATCGCGGTCCTCGTCTACGGCAGCACCCTGTGGATGGCAGCGGCCCTGTTCAACGTCATCTGGTTCTACCTCCGCCGCGCCACACTGCTGGACTCCAGCCTCGGCGCCTTCGGCGTCCGGGCCATCGGCCGCCGATTCGCGCTCGCGCTGATCTGGATCGGTTCCGGCATCCTCGTCGGCGCGTTCGTGCCGATCGCGGGCGTCGCCATCATCGCCGGATTCCTCCCCGCCTACTACCTACCCATCCGCGGCGAGTACGGCGAGACCAGTCAGGCGGCGAGATGACAGGCTCAGCACATGGATAGCGTTCTGACGCAGTTGCCCGCCCTGCTCGGCGTGCTGGTCGGCACCATCGGCACGATGGTCGCCACGGCGGTGACGGAGCGGGGCCGATGGCGACGTAACCAGGGGGTCCGCTGGGACGAGCGGCGGCTGGACGCGTACGCCGATTTTACCCGTGCGGTGAAGGAGATCCACCTGGTCTCCCTGGGGATGCTGAGCGGTCACCGCCCCGGCTCCCGTACCCCCGCCCTGGACCGCGAGGACGGGATGGCCCGGCTGGCCGAGGCGGACCTGCGTCATACCCTGACCTGGGAGGCAGTCCTGCTGCTCGGTGACGCGGCCACGGTACGGGCAGCCTCCACCTGGCGCTCCGCCGTGCGGAGGCTGGAGCAGGCGGCGCGGAGCCTGCCGGACCCACCGGCCGACCTGGCCGCCATGATCCGTCAGGCCGACGAAGGCCGCGACGACTTCTACCAGGCCGCCCGCGGCGGCCTCGGCGTACGCGGCGGGACCGTCGAGCAGTTTCGGCGTCCCGCCGAGGGACGGATCCCGGCGGCGCGCAACTGAGCACGGCAAGCCCCACCAGCGCGGCGACCGGCTGCTGGTGGCGCTGGAGGTCAGCGAGGACGACGCCGGCTGATTTCCCGACAGCGTCCGCAGTCCCCAACGGCGTACCGTCCGTGGCCAAGCATGGGGAGGAGTCGGATGAGTTACCTGCAGCAGGCAGAGCAGTCGCCGGACACCGAGCGGATGTTCGACACCGACACGAAGGCGATGGGCTACCTGCCCAACTACACCAGGTTGTTCGCGCACAGCCCGGCGGCGTACCTGGCATGGCAGCAGCTCAACGGTGCGGTGAAGGCAGAGATGGAGCTGCGCCGCTATGAGTTGGTGACCCTCGCCGCCGCCCGGGCCCTGAAATCCTCCTACTGCGGCCTGGCACACGGAAAGGTCCTCCGCGACAGGTTCTTCGATGCGCCGACCGTCGCCGCCATCGCCTCGGATCACGGCAGCGCGGGTCTCTCCGCGCAGGAGGTCGCAGTCGTCAACTTCGCCGGGAAGGTCGCGGCAGACGCGAACTCCGTCACCGAGGCCGACGTCGTGGGTCTGCGTGGTCACGGTCTCGACGACACGGATGTCTTCCGCGTGATCCTCGCCGTTGGCGCCAGATGCTTCTTCAGCACCGTCCTCAGTGCTTCCGGGGCTGAGCCCGATCCGCAGTACAACGAGAGCCTGGACGTGGGTCTGCGGCAGGCGCTGAGCTTCGGCGGTTAGACCCAAGAGAACGCACCTACGAGGCTGTCCCAGGGCCAGCGCTTGTCGGCATCGGGACTGCAGATCGTTTCGGCCACGTCCACCAGAAATCCGACACCATCAATGGAGGCAGGCGCAAGTCCCTCGACCTCGCCCGTCTGGACCTTGCTAACAAGACCATCGGTATCCTCACCGACGCGGCGAAGCGGGCCGTCCAGGATGCGTTGTCGAATCACCTCACGTCCCGCATCCCACAGCCGGTGAAGGACGCCGTCGCCGGCATCGTTGTCGACAAGGTGTGGGCGGCCCTGACGCGGCTGGTCGACGCTCACTTTCCCCTCCTGGGTGCCGACACCGTGCGCGTCCTGCGGATGTTGGCCGTGTTCGCCTGCCCGTCAGTCGAACGGCACCGGGACGTCTACCAACACGCCGTCGTACCGCTCATGGGTGACGCTCGAGGGCTCGTCGCGGAGGAGGTCAAGGCGCAGGTGGTCACCCTGTTCGAGGCGTGGTGGCAGCGGAAGGGCCCAGCAACTGCCTCCTGACAACCTCTGTGAAGCGTCGGTGAGTGGCCGCGAAGCACATGGATGGTGTCGGTCAAGGAGCGACTCGGGGTCGAAGGCCCCGCCCGCCTCGATTCGGTGGAGCGAGCACGGGAGCGGGGCGGAGTCCGGCGAGTTGGACGAAGATCTCCCGTCTGGCGGTCGCGTCGCCTCGGCGGTTGATGACATAGCCGGTCAGCCAGATCCACCCCTGGTAGGTCGGCTGGTCGGACACTGAGCCGACGCGGAAGGTCAGGGCGCGCTCACCGGCGAACTGCACCGATGCTTGGCCGTCGATGACGAGCAGGTCGCCGGGGGAGGGCCGCGCGGTCACCAGTGGCCGGAGTTCGGGTGGTGCTCCTGGGTTGGCTGACACTCCCGCGCGTGCATGGTCTGCCAGTCGCGCAGCGCCCGCCTGATCCGGTCGTTCTCCTGGCTGAGCAGCCGTACCGTCTCGTTGAGCATGGCCAGCTCGTCGGCCACCCGGGCCTGGAACTCGCGTACCTCATCGTGGTCGACGCCGCGCCGGCGCGCGGCGAACGCGCGGGTCCGCACCTCGTGCGGCGTCAACCGGGACGGGAAGCCGGCGGGGTAGGGGTGGCCACCTCGATACACCTGAGCCACGACGGTCCTCTCTGAGGGCAGGCGGGAGCGCGGAAAGTCCCTGCGGTGGGTATGGAAGGGCGGGCCGTCCGCGCGGGGGCCGCGGGCGACCCGCCCGCTCCGCCGCCGCAGCCCCATTCAGCGGTACGACAGCAGAGCAGTCCGGTGTTGGGTCGGGACGGGCACACGCACCCGCCCCGACCAGGGGATGAGCCGAACTCGTTGCCACGCGAGGACCGACTCGGAATCAACATAGCTAGATATGTCAGATGAGTCAACGTTGCTTGTTAGGCGCGTCGCGGTGTGATCAAATCGGATTGCCACGCGAGGAGTGCCATGCGAGAAGTGCCGGACTACTGGCGCATCGCCGACGATGTGATCGCCGACGTCAGCTCGAAGAAGTTGAAGCCGGGGGAGAAGCTGCCCTCAATCGCTGAACTGCGTGTTCGCTATGACGTCAGCCATGGGACCGTGCAAATGGCCTACGCGCGGCTGGAAGCGCTACGCGTGATCCGGCGGCAGCAGGGCAAGGGCGTCTTCGTGACCGATCCGGAGACCTGGATGCGTGAGCCGTAGGTCGTGACTCGACGGCCAAGACGGCAGGTCTTCTGCGGAGGTCTGGGCAGCGCCGAATCGGCTGAGCCGGTCGAGTTGAACCATGACCGCGCCGCCCCCGCCCAACCTTCCGATCCCGCCCGTGCCCCAGATGACAAACGGTGAATTGGCCGACCTGGCGTCGAGCCGAGACCCGTACCGGGGAGGGCACTTTCGATGTGGTCGATCGACGCCGACCTTCGAATCTGATGAGCCCGGTCATCGGATGACCGATCAGATGGTGGCCTTTAGATCCACTGTGGCGCAGCCTGTTCGGTATGAAGGCCTTCGTGGGTGTGACGGACGAGAGATGGTACCGCTTCCTCGCGGTGCGCCCCGGGCTGAACGAGGTCAACTTCTGGCGGCCATCCGGTGGCACCTTCCGCGCTCTCACGCCGGGGGAGCCCTTCCTCTTCAAGGCTCACTTTCCGCTGAACCGGGTGGTGGGCGGCGGCTTCTTCAGCGGCTTCACCCAGCTTCGGATCTCGGAGGCGTGGGAACTCTTCGGTGAGGCCAACGGCGCTGCGAGCATCGACGAGATGCGCCACAGCGTCGGGCGGTACCGCAAGCAGCCGATCGGCACCGAGGAGGATCCCACGATCGGCTGCGTCTTCGTCCGTGACGTGACCTTCTTCCCCGACGAAGCAAGCGCCGACCCGCCTCCCGGGTTCGCGCCGAACATCGTGCAGGGCAAGTCCTACAACCTGGCCGATGCTGATTCGTCGGCGTACTTCGACCTGCTGATCCACCGATTGATCGGGACCACGGCGGAGGTAGACCTGAGCGGGCCGTGGCATCGTCCTGGCCCGGTCTACGGCGATCCGCGACTGGTGCCCCAACGGCTCGGACAACAATCCTTCAAGGCGGTCGTCCTGGGAGCCTACGGCCGGCGCTGCGCCATCACCGGCAACAAGGTTCAGCCGGTGCTACAGGCCGCGCACATCCGTCCGCTCCCTCTGGGTGGCGAGCACCGGCTGGACAATGGCCTCCTGCTCAAATCCGACGTACACATTCTCTTCGATCGCGGCTACCTGGGCGTTGATCCAAAGCATCGTCTCATGGTCAGTCCTCGGCTTCGGAGCGAGTTCGGCAACGGCGACCAGTTCTATGCCAAGGCGGGTGAGCAGATCGCTCTGCCGGAGCGCCGCGATGATCGGCCACGTGCCGAGTTCCTGGAATGGCACCTCGACACCGTCTACAAGGCAGCTTGAACGGCAGCGCTGGCTGCCGCGGGTCTGGCCGGGTGCGGATACCACATTTGAGTGCGCCCCGGACCGCTGTCCACAGGTGCCTCCGCTGTCCACAGCGGCCCCCGACGGGACAGTGCTCGGGGGCAGGGTGGACGCGTGGACCCGAGGCTGCACGCTCTGCTCGTACGCCATCGCGGCGTGGTCACCCGACAGGACATGCTGCGCGAGGCGCCGGCCTGGATGATCCAGGCCGCCGGGCGTGCGGGTCGGTTGATTCCGGTGCTGCCCGGGATCTACGTCGACGTCGAGCTGATCCACGACCGGGACGCCGACCTGCCGGTGCTGGCCCGTGTCGAGCCCGAGTTGGCCCGCCGCGCGGCGCTGGCGTATGGCGGTGGGCGAGCGGCGCTCAGTCGCCTCAGCGCCCTCGACGTGTGGGGCCTGCGCCGACAGCCATCCGGGGAGCCGGTCCATCTCGACCTGCCGAGAGGGTCAGGCCTGCGGAATCGGCCACACCTCGTGGTACGCCATCGCACCGACTTCGCGATCGCACCGCCGCAGGTGGTGACTCGGACGGGAATGCCGGTTACCCGGCTGGACCGGACGCTGGTGGACTGTTGGCCGCTGCTCCAACCGGTCGACCGATCGGGTCCGCTCATCCGTGCGGTCAACGACCGGCTGACCACCCCGCAGCGCCTCGTCGCCGCACTTGCCGAGGTGCCGAGGATCAACGACCGCGGGACGTTGCGAAGTCTGCTCGACCGGCTCGCCGCCGGATGCCGCAGCCCGCTGGAGATATGGGGCCACGACCACGTCTTTACCGGCCCGGGAATGCCGACGTTCACCCGGCAGGCACAGGTGCGGGTCGGGGCCCGAACCATCTATCTCGACATGTTCGCCGAGGCCGAGCGGGTCGACATCGAGCTGGACGGCGCCACCAGCCATGGCGATCCGGCCGAGCGGGAGATTGACCTCCGTCGCGACGCTCTTCTGGCGACCATCGGGATCCTCGTCGTCCGGTTCACGCATCGCCGGCTCATGGCAGATCCGGTTCAGGTGCGCCGGGAAACCCTCGCCATCCTCGCCGCCCGCTCCTGTTCCGCATGATCAGGTGATGAAAAGTAGGTCTCAGAGGCGCTCCAGACCTACTTTTCATCACCTGATCATGAAATGGGGCGGGCGGGCGCAGGGCGGGGCGGGGGAGTCGGGGGAGGGTGAGGAGTTTCGACGTGCGGCTGGAGCGCCGGCATGATCCGTTCGTCGAGGCGGACGGCGACGTCGGGGCGGCAGGTGAGCATGATGTCGCCCCGCTGGTAGTGCCACAGTGGGTCCTCGGCGAGCGCCTGCTGCAACGCCACCTCCAGATCTCCGGCCCGGTGCGGCGGCAGGTCCCGGGCGGCGTCCGCGGCGAGCCGGGTCAGTCGCTGGATCGCGGTGGGCTGGAAGTACTGCACGTACGAGCTCAGCACCTCGGCCCGCAGGCTCACCGGTGACGACCACGAGAACGTGGCGCGGACGTAGAACGAGTACACGTACCCGCGTGCCGGGACCGCGATCAGCCGGGGCGCGTCGCGTTGTTCGACGAGGGGCCCGGATGGAGTCGGCGCGGCAGCGGAGGTTTCACGCTAACAACCAGTGATCGATATGCCCGCCGTCACGCCGTCAGCCGGTACGACATCGCGACGTCGCTTGCTGATCGTTCGGGCGTCGTGTGCCGGTCAGCGGTGAACGACATCCTGCCCGGGTGCGCACACTGCCGACCGTCGTCGCGTACCGGCTGCTCGGGGGAGCCGGTGCCACGCTGCTGTCCTGCGCCGGCCTGGCCGCCGGCGCGTTGCCCGTCGGCGCGCACGCCGCCTGGTGGAGCGCCCTGCGGCAGCTCGCGGCGCCGGGATTGCTGTGCGGGTACGCCGGCCTGACCCTGCTCGTCGTCGCCTGGTGGTGGGCGGGCCGGCACCCGCACGCATCCGACGAGGTCGTCGACCGGCGATCCGCCGCGCTCACCCTGGCCTGCTGGGCGGGACCGTTGCTGGTGGCGCCGCCGCTGTTCAGCCGGGACGCGTACAGCTACCTGGCGCAGGGCGCGATGGTCCTCGCCGACATCGACGTGTACCGGCACGGGGTGGCCCAGTTGGGCGGTGCGTTGGCCGGTGAGGTGCCGCAGATGTGGCAGCAGACCCCCGCGCCCTACGGGCCGGTGTTCCTCGCGGTGGCGGCCGTGGTCACTGCGGCGACCGGCGGCAAGCTGGTGCTCGGGGTGCTCGGGCTGCGCCTGGTGGCGTTGGCCGGGGTGGCGCTGCTGGTGGCGTATCTGCCCCGGTTGGCCCGGCCCTGCGGCGTCGACCCGGCCGCCGCGCTCTGGCTGGGCGTGCTCAACCCGCTCGTACCGTTGCACCTCATCGCGGGAGCGCACAACGAGGCGGTGATGCTGGGGCTGCTGGTGGCCGGGCTGAGTCTTGCCTTCGAGCACCGCTACGGCGCGGCCACCGTGCTGGTCACCCTCGCCGCGCTGGTCAAGGTGCCGGCGGTGGTCGGGCTGCTGGTGGTCGTCTCGCTCGCCGCGCGCCACCGCGGGCTGCCGACCTCGGTGGCCCGCACCGCCGGGTTCGCGCTGGGCACCGCCGCCGTGGTCACCTGGGCCACCGGCATCGGGTACGGGTGGGTAGGCGCACTCGGCACCCCGATGTACCGACACAGTTGGTCGATCTCCAGTGCGCTGGGTCGGGTGGCGTCGCGCGCGGCCGGGCGCTTCGGTCTGCACCTGGGCGACGCCCCGATGCGGCTGTGCCTGGCGCTGGGCGTGGCCGCCGCGTTGGCGGTGGCGGTCGGCGTGTGGTGGCATCGGCGTCGGCTCGGCCCGGCGTACGCGCTGGGGTTGGTGCTGGCGGCGGCGGCGCTGCTCGGCCCGGCGACCCGTCCCTGGTACGCGCTCTGGGGTCTGGTGCTGATCGCGGCGGCGGCGCACGGGCGGGCCCGGCCGGCGGCGGCGCTGGGCGCGGTGGTGCTCGCGTTCGCGGCGCTGCCCAGTGGCTTCGGACCGGACGTGGCGCAGGCGGTGCTGGCCGCCACCGGGGTGCTGGTGGGGTTGCTCGCGGTCGGTTCGCTGCGCCTGCTGGTGCCGCCCGCCCCGGTGGAGGTGGCCCGATGAACGCGGGCCGGCGGCGCGTGGGGACGGTACTCGCCCTGGTCGCCGTGCTCGCGGTGGCGATCGCGGTGCTGCCCGGGCATCGGGGCTGGTTCGACGTCGGTGTCTACCACGGCGCGGTCGGGCACTGGATGCGCGGCGGCGACCTGTACGAGTGGACCACGCCGAACGGGTACGGCTTCACCTACCCACCGTTCGCCGCGGTCAGCATGGTGCCGATGGCCGCGCTGGCCTGGTACCCGACGATCGTGGCGAACCTGCTGCTCACCGCGTTGGCCGTCGCCTTCCTGCTGCATCTGCTTGTGGACCCGTTGGCCCGGCGGCACGGGTGGACCCGCTGGTACGCGCTCGCGCTGGCCTGCTGCCTGCTGGCCGGGCTCAACCCGGTGCGGGACACGGTCAGCTTCGGGCAGGTCAACCTGTTGCTGGTGGCGCTGGTCTACCTGGACCTGTGGTTGTTGGAGCGGGGCGGTCGGCTGGCCGGTGTCGGGGTTGGGCTGGCCGCCGCGGTCAAGCTCACCCCGGCGGTCTTCATCGGGTATCTGCTGGTCACCGGGCGTTGGCGGGCCGCCGCCACGGCCGCCGGCACGGCCGTCGGGGCGACGATGGTCGCGGCGGCGCTCGCCCCGGACGCCACCCGGACGTTCTTCACCGAGGCGCTGTGGGACACCGATCGGGTCGGTGTGTTGGCGTACGTGTCGAACCAGTCACTGCTCGGCCTGGTCGCCCGGCTCGACCCGGAGCGCCCGGACCGGCGGCTGTGGCTGCTGCTTGTCGTCGCCGTGCTGGCGGTGTGGGCGGTACGGGTACGCCGGGCCGTGCGCGAGGGCGACGACAGGGCCGGTTTCGCGCTGACCGGCGTCGCCGCGTGCCTGGTCAGCCCGGTCACCTGGGTGCATCACCTGGTGTGGTTGGTGCCGGGGCTGGTGGTGCTCGCCGCGTCCACGCCGCCGTGGCCGCCGGTCGACGCGACGGCCCGCCGTCGGGTGCGGGCCGGTGTCGTCGGCTACGTCGTGCTGTGCAGTGGGCTGGTCTGGGTCTTCGCCAACGGGTCGGCCGGGCCGTGGGGGTTCGTGGGCGCCAACTCGTACGTCTGGGTCAGCGTCGGCATGCTCGGGCTGCTCCCGATCGGGCGTGCCGCGACAGATGATCATCCGGGATTCACCGAGCATTGTGGAGTAGTTGGAGCGCCCAGGGGTGTTGCCACCGACCGGCAGCGGCGAGACTGAGTCCGGTCCGACAATCACGCGGATCGATGAACTGGATGGTCTGGAGGCAGCCTGTGTCCACCCTCGTGTCCCCGCTGGCCACGCTCGGCGCGATCCGCCGGCGTACCACCACCCTCGCCCTGCTCCTCACCATGGTCGCCGCCGCGCTTGTCGGCCCGTCCGTGGTCTCTCCCCGGTTGACCGACTCGGCCTCGGCGGCGGTCTACAGCTCCTGCACCATGAGCCGCTGCGCGGACGCTCGCACCGCCCGCTCGGGCTGGTCGGCCAAGGGGTTCCCGACCAGCCGCGGCTGGTACTCCTGGAGCGGTGGGAAGTTCAATTTCGCCGGCGGGCAGTTCTACAACTACGAGGGTCAACTGCCCACCAACGCGACCTACTACGAGTACGACGTCTACCCGCGCACCCAGGGCGCCGCCCGGGACGCGTACCGGATCGTCGTGAACCGCAGCACCGGGGTCACCTGGTTCTCGCCCAACCACTACACCGACTTCTACCGACTCTGACCGACCTGGGGCCGGCCGGTCGCGGTCGGTCGGCCCCGCCGCGGCGGCGGCACCCCGGTCGGATGTCGACCCGGCCCGGATGTCGACCCGGCCCGGATGTCGACCCGGTCGAATCAGGAGGCACGTGATGACCGATGACGAGGGTCGGCTGCCCGCGTGGCTGATCGTGTGCCGCGACGACGCCGTCGAGCTGCCCGATTCGGTGGTGCTGGCCGGAGCGGCAACCCGGACCAGGGCCGGGCTGTTCGCCGCGCTCGCCACCACGCTGGCTCTGCCGGCGTACCTGGGGGACACCTGGGACGCTCTCTCCGACGTGCTTCGCGACCGGCTCGCCGCCGGCCCGCTCACGCTGCTGATCAATGACGCGGGTCAGTTGCTCGCCGACGAGCCGGCCGATCAGTACGCCCTGCTTCTTACCGTGCTCGGCAACCTCGCCACCAGCGCCCCGCATCCCCTCCGTCTCGTCCTGCACGAAGCGTCGCCTGCTGACCGTTAGCCGGGGGCGGAGGCGCGTGCTCGGATGAGCGTGATGACTGTGCGGCATCAAGATGACTGTGCGGCATCACGCTCATGAGTGATACCGGGCCGGGGCCGGGCCGCGCCGGCCCCGGCGAGGGCGTTCTAGGGCGGCGGGGAGCTGTGTGGGTGCTCAGTTCCCGACAGTCCTGGCACGGGCCGGGCCCGGTGACGGTGGCGGTGACGCTCGGGTGACGGGTCCTCCGCGATCCTCGTGCCGAGCCGGGCAGGGTGCACCGGCACGCGCAACGGGGAGGCCGTGCGGTGGACTTCGTCGACGGGGTGCTGGTGCGGTTGGCCGATCCGGGCACCCGTGCCGCGCTGTTCGACGACGCGTCGCTGGCGCACCTGGTCGAGGCCGCCTACGACACCGAGGCGATGCCTGTCGCGCCGCCGTACGCGGCGGTCTTCGACGAGCTGACCCTCGGCTTCGCCGCCGCACCCGTCACCCTGGCCGAGGGGGAGTGGCTGGCCTCCGGCGGCACCATCCGCACCGAGCTGCGGGTACGCCTGCACGGGCTCGGCGGGGAGGCGCTGCGCATCGACGCGTTGTGGCGGGGCAGCCTGGTGGTGCGCACCAGCGCCGCCCGGGACCGGGTCGAGGACCTCGACGTGGCGGTGCCCGCCTTCGACGTCGACCCGCAGATCGTCGCCGACCTGGGTGCGTTGCCGGCCGACCCGGCACAACTGGAGACCGAACGCCGCAGCCGGCTGGTGGCCCGACTGCGGGCCGGACTGCACCAACCGGCCGCGTTCACCGACGCGCACCTGGACCGGCTGCTCGCGGGGGTCGGCGCCGCGAACGCCGGTGATCTGGTGACGCGGATGCGGGGGCAGGCCGCCGGCGCCACCGTGCGGCTGCGCTACGCCGCGCCGTCGGCCGCCCCGCCCATCCCGCGCCCACTGCCGTTCGCCGCCGCCGTGCTGGTCCGCGACCAGGGCTTCTCCCTGGCCGACCTGCTCGTCGAGACGCGCCTGGTGCGGGCCCGCGCCGAGGAGTTGGGGCTGGACGTGCCGGCGCCGGACGACGTTCGGCGCCGACATCGGGTGGTCGCCGTCTGGGTGGTCCCCATCGAGACCTTCGACGACGACGGCTGGCCCGGCGGCGACACCGGCACCGCCGCACAGAAGCGGGCCGCCCGGTTCGCACGGGCCGGCCAGTGGCTCGCCCGCAGCGGCATCGGACTGGCCGCCGTGACGACCTGAGACACCCAGACCGCAGCAGCAACTTCGTCCGGGAGGACCCGTGGCACCGACAGCAGCATTCCCGTTCATCGAGGTCCGGATCGTGCCGCCTCCGGCGCCGCTGGCCCAGCGCTCACCGGGCGTCATCGCCGTGGTGGGCAAGGCGCCGGCCACGGCCGACGGCGGTTCCGCGCCGGCGAACACGCCGGTGCGGATCGAGACCCTGGACGACGCGGTCACCAACTTCGCCCGTCGGCAGGCCGGCAACGTGGTCCGCAACGCCCTCTACAACTCCCTGGAGTTGGCGTTCCTGCAGGACCCGCGCCCGGCCAAGGTGTACGGGGTCAAGGTGGCCGGCGACGACTACGCCGCCGCGCTCGGCGGTCTGGAGGCCGCCGACGACGTGACGATGGTGTCGCTGGCCAACGAGTCGACAGTGGGCAACCCGGCCGGCGCGGGGGCGCCCACCGGGCTGCACGCGCTCAAGGCGCACGTGGAGACGATGTCGGCGGCCGGCCTGCGGCGGCTCGGCTTCGCGATGGTCAACCCGGCCACCGAGAAGGGCCCCACCTACGTCGCGGACATCACCACCGCCGCGAACCCGCTCAAGAGCAGCACCAGCCGAATGGTGATGATCGCCGCCCGGGGCGCGGACGGCGATGCCGCCACCGCCGCGATGGCCGCCGTGGCCGGTTTGCCGGTGCACCACAGCATCGTGCTCAAGAAGATCCGTGGGGTGGCCATTCCGGTGGCCAAGCAGTACAGCCCGGCCGAGATCAAGGGCCTCTCCGAGGCCAATCTCACGCCGATCATCGACCCGACGCTGATCACCGGGGAGAGCCTGCACTTCGCCGACGGGCGGCTGTTCACCTCCGACGCGAGTCTGCTGCACGTCGACCTGGCACGCATCCTCGACCACGCCGAGCACCTGCTGCGCGCCGGCCTGATCGGCCTGGTCGGTGACGCCCGGATCACCAAGCCGGGGATGACGCTGCTGAAGACCCAGGTGGACGGGATCCTCGGCCCCCTGAAGCGGCAGGCGGTGATCGACGACTACCGCGTCGAGATCCCGGTGCTGGACATCCTCACCATCCCCGAGGTCGGGCGCACCGCCACCGACACCTCGATCGTCACCGCCGCCCGGGCCGACCGCACGGTCGACCTGGTCGTCACCGTCACGTACGGCCCGGCCGTGAGCCGCCTGCTGGTCACGCTCGTGGCCAAGTTCTGACCCGGAGGAACCAGACCATGGAGTGGAAGACCCGCCTCGCGGTGCAGTACACCAAGGGCACCGAGACGGTGCTGATCAGCCCCATCGACTCGTTCAGCCCGTCCTTCTCGCTCAACGTGGAGGCGCTGCACTCGTGCGAGGTGACCCACCTGGGTGTCATCCACGCGCCGGTGTCGATGAACTTCACGATGACCGTCAAGGCGATCGGGGACGTCGCCGGCCGGCTCACCAAGCTGGCCCTCGACGGCGAGCTGTTCGACATCGCGCTGTTGGAGCACACCGGCGACGACTGGTCGTTCTCGTCCTTCGTCCTGCGGGACTGCCTGATCACCAGTGCCACCCCGACCACCGCCACCATCTCCGGCGCGCCGGCGGCGACCTTCAGCGGTTTCAGCCTGGCCGCCTCGGTCGACCCGAAGACCGGCGACCCGTCCGTGCTGCCCTGACCGGGCCGGACGACAACCCGCAAACGATCAACCGGAGGTAGCAGATGGCGACCGGTGCTGGCCGCGCGGCCCGGGTCACCCGTACCGGGCTGGCCCTGGTGCACGCGGGTGAGCTGGTGCTGCCGGCGGCCGGCAGCGAGGCGCAGGCCGAGCAGGTGGCCGAGGACGACCGCGCGGTCATCGCGTACCACTTCCCGGTGGAGATCGAGGTGGTCGTGGCCGGCGGCGCCCTCGACGCCGACGCGCTCGCCGACCTCGCGCTGGCCCGCCTCGCCGAGCACCTGGACGGGCGGTTCTGACGGTGGCCATCTCGGTGCACGTGCCGGTGCGGATCCGGCTGGACGCCCGGTCGCTGACCGAGCGGCCGGCGGCGGTGACCGACGCGCTCGCCGCGGCGTTGGCCCGCGCGCTGGAGCGCTCCCGCCGCGAGGTGGTCGCGCCCCACGGCGGCTATCTGGAGGTACGCCCCGAAGCGCCGACCTTCCGGTGGACCGGCGCGGGCGGTGCGCGGGTGTCCCCGGACGAGCGGCGGGCCTTCGAGGCCCGGCTGCGCCGGCGCATCGACGAGGTGGTCACCGCCGCGCGGCTGGACCCGGGGCTGCCCGCCGGGGTGGCCGCGCCGTTGAGTGAGCCGCCGACCGAGCTGTTCGACCCGCGGCGGATGCGTCACCTGCTGGCCGTCTACCGGGTGCCGTCCTACGACGACGGTGGCGACGCCGCGGAGGTGCCGGTGGACGGCGACGAGCCGCCCCGGGTGACGTACCAGTGGCTGCTGCGCCCGGCCAGCTACCTGGCCGGGCACTTCGTCGAGCTGGCCCGCGAGGCGGTACGCCAGCACGGTGGCCTGCCGTCGGGCACCCCGCAGGGGATCATCGCCCGGGTGGTCGGCTCCGACGGACGCCCGGTCTGGGCGATCATGGTGACCACCACTCCGCTGTCGGTGCTGACCTTCGACACGTTCGGCGAGACGGTGTTCCGGGCCACCCCGCAGCCGCACTTCGAGGTGGAGGCGCGGGTGCCCAGCCCGCAGCCCGGCACGGTGCAGCGTCGGCCGGTCACCGACCGGGCCGGGTTGGTGGCCATGGTGGACGAGGAGCTGAGCGCCGACATCCGGCAGCGGCTGCGGACCGCTTCGCCGCGCGGCGAGACCACCAGCACGGAGGAGTACCAGACGCAGATCGAGCGGGCCGTCGACGCCGAGGTGACCCGCCGGGTCGACGCGATCCTCGCCTCGATCGGCGGCGCGCTGCCGACCAGCCTGGTGGTGGTCAGCATCGGCGCGGTCTCCCTGCTGCTGGTGGGCACCGAGGAGACCGACGCCACGCTGCACTGGACCGGTACGGCCAACCTCCTGCCGATCAGCGTCGAGCAGCGCCCGGCTACCCCGCCGGACCCGAACGCACCACCCGGCGCGGGCACGGGTTCCGGCTCCGGCGGCGGCACGGGCAGCGGCTCCGGGGCGGGCACGGGTACCGGAGCGGCCACGGGCGCGGGGCCCGGCGGCACCGGCACGGGTGGCGACGGCAGCGGTGGGGACGGTACCGGCGGTGCCCGGCCGGGCGGGTTCGTCTTCGACCCGAGCAGCCCCAGCGCCCCACCCGGTGTCGAGGGTCGACGCTTTCCCGCCGTCACGGGCGACCACGCCGAACTGCGGGCCTGCGCCCCGTTCAACGGCGAACCGGAGCTGGCCGCGCTCGGCCCGGACGGTGACGAGCTGCGCCGGCTGATGGACGACATCGCGTTCCGGTTGCAGATGGGTGAGCCGTGCCGCTACCCGGCGAACTTCTGCCTCCAGGCCGCCGCCGTGCTGCGCGGCCGGGCCGCGGCGATCAGCCTGCTGGTCGGCGGGGCCGAGCGGGTGGCGTTCACCCGACCCGTGCCGCAGGGCTCCGGCGGGCTCGGGCCGCTGGACTTCCGGCCGGTCGCCTCGCCCGCCGTGCAGTTCCTGCGCCACCTGGCCGGTGTGGTGCCCCGGCTGGACCGCCTCGCCCAACTGGTCATGGACCGCTACCGCCAGCCCGAGCACTTCGCCCGCATCCAGGGCGGCTGGATCGACTCGTCCGCATCCTGGAACCTGCACTTCATCCAGGCGTTCAGCCCCGCCGTCAAGGGCGCGGTCGGGCAGCTGTTCATCGTCGGCAGCCAGGCCATGCTGGTGCAGCTGCTGCTCAGCTCGCGGGCCGGCATCGACGCGCGGATCACCAACTTCGACAGGTACGCGCCGATCTTCGAGCGGTTGATCGTCTCCCAGCTCACCGACTACGCCGAGCTGCACGGGCTGCGCGAGCGGTTGCGCCGGCACGAGGCGGCCCGCTGGGTGTCCACGCACACCGGCGTCGGCGGCGGCACCCTCGCCACGGTCAGCGTGGCCAACCCGTCCACCGCCTGGTACGGGGCCGCCCGCGCCATCTCCAGCGCGTTCCTCGCCACCGAGGCCGCGCTGAGCAGCCCCGGCGCGGCCGGCGAGATCGTCGAGCGCGACGGCACCACCCGGATCCGCGACTCGCACGCGGTGCTCTGGACCCTCGCCGAGATCGAACAGGCACTTGTCATCCAACGCGGCGAGGCCGAGGGCATCGACCCGCTGGTCAAGCAGATCACCGACCTGCCCGACGTGCTGGCCCGCTTCGCCGGTGACCGGTCGGCCATCCGCGACGAGCTGTGGCGGGTGTTGCAGGACATGCGGCGCAACAACACCGAGATGCTCGGCCGGGCCCGCACCGACGCCCGGTTCGCGTTCCGGTCCAGTCGGATCAGTGAGCACATCCCGTCGGCGACCATCCCCCGTGGACGCTTCGCCCTGCAGGGCATCCACCTGGTCACCCACCAGCAGATCGGCGAGTTCTTCGGCGGCAACCTCTACTACGCCACCGGGGTCGACGAGCTGTTCGGCACCGAGTTGGGCCGGGAGGCGCTGAACGCGTTCGCCACCCTGGTGGGGATCATCGCGCTGTCGCTGCTCTGCCCGCCGCTGGGCTTCGCGGTCGGGGTGGCCGTCGCCGCCGTCGACGTGGCACACGCCCACCAGCGCGAACGCCTCTACGCCTCGATGCTCGACCCGGAGCTGGTGCTCACCCGCACCGAGGTCGAGGTCGAGCTGTTCGCCGCGTACCTCGGGCTGGCCCTGTCGCTCATCCCGGAGGCCGGCACCATCGGCGGCGCGGCCGTGCGCGGCGGCCGGGTCGCCCTGCGCTTCGGCGTCCGCGCCGGGCTGCGCGCCGCCCGGGGGTACGTGGTGCGTCGGGTCACCCGGCAGATCATCGAGGCCGCGTCCCGTGACCTGCTCCAGGGGTTCCTCACCGAGATCCTGCTCAACGAGGTGCTGGAACGGGTGGTGCAGAAGCTGATGGAGCCGATCCTCGCCTACGTGGAACGGGAGGCGATGCTCAACGGCGCGGTCGGCGGCCCGGAGGGCGCCCGGTTCATCCTCATGGTGCTCGACTCGCAGCAGGCCGCCGCGTCCGGCCCGCGCGTGCCGGTGGTGCGGCCGTGACCGGGCCGCGCCGGTTCCGCGCCGGCCGGTTCCTCGACGCCGCGGCCGTGCACGCCGCCGCCGACGCCAACCCCCGGCTGCGCAGCTTCCTGCGGACCGTCGCCGCGCACAGCGAGGCCGGCGAGGTGCGCTCCCGGCGGCTGCTGGAACACCTCATCCGGCGCATCGTCGACGACGTCGGTGACCTGCACCTGAACAACGCGCTGAACCGGCTGGAACGCGTCGCCGTGCTGCGCGACAACATCGCCGTCATCCTCGACCACGTGCTGGAGGGCGGCACCCTGCCCGACGGGGTGCGGGTGGCCACCCTCGGCGAGTACTTCGACCAGCTCAACACCGAGATGCGCGAGCTGAGCCGACCCCGCGACGGCATCGTGGGTGACGCGCCGCTGCGGTTGGCCGACGACTCGGCCGCGTACGCCGACTCGCTGTTGCGCGAGTTCGACGCCGGCGGCGGCGCGGCCGGCCGGCACACCGAGCCCGCCGCGATCGTCGGCGACGCGTTCCGGGCCATGCCGGCGGACCGGCAGGCGGCGCTGCGCCGCGCCGCCGAGGTGGAACCGGCCGCGCTGTGGCGTGCGGTGGCCGCCGAGGGCGAGGGCGGCAAGCGGGCCGCCGTCGCCGACCTGGAGACCCGCCTCGGTGGCCGGCTCACCCCCGACGAGCTGGCCCGGCTGCGCACCGCCGTCGACGACCTCGGTCGCGCCCGCTCCCGGGGCCTGCAGGTCAGCGAGGCGCGGCTGGCCGACGCCCTGGCCCGGATCGGGGACGCCGACCTGCGGGCGGTCGTCGCCGGCGGCGACGTCTGGCTCACCCAGCAGCTCGCCCTGCACAACCCGGAGGCCCTGACCACCCTGTGGCGGCGCTTCCGGGACCGGGGCGGACGCGCCGACGACGGCCCCGGCTTCCGCGCCTACCTGCGCCACGACATGGTCACCTACGGTCGGGGCGTGCTCGGCGAGTACAGCGCGGCGTTCTCCCTGAGCAGCATCGAGTTGTTCCTCAAGGGCCCCGACGCCAACGTCAAGGTCGCCGGCACCGACCTGGTCGGCGTCGGCCACGACGGCTGGGTGTGGCTGATCGACGACAAGTCGCACCGGGCCGCCAGCGTCGGCGGGGTCAGCGCGCTCACCGACAACCTCGTCACCAACCTGCGCCGCGACGCCGCCGACTTCCGCGAGGCCATCGCCCGGCTGCACCGCGACGACCCCGGTTTCACCGCCGACCCGCGCATTCTCGACGCGATCTCCCGGATGGAGGACGCCGCCGCCGAGATCGACCGGATCAACCGGCGCGGCTCCGCGTCCACCCGGCCCGCGCGGATCAGCGCGGCCCTTCAGGAGCGGCGGTTGCGGCTGCGGGTCACCAGCGCCGCCGGCGAGGTCCGCGAGATCACCCAGGCGCTGCGCGACCTGGGCCTGGCCGTCGAACCCACCGGTACGCCGGTGCCGCTGCCACCCACCGGAGGGCGCTGAGCATGGCCACCACCAGTTTCCTGCGGTACGGCACGGTGCCGTCCGCGATCATCAGCGACGGGATCCTGCCCATCCCGATCTGGGCGGTGACCGCGATCTCGCTGGCACAGACCTATCACCTGCCGCCGATCGGCTCCACCGCGCACAAGGCCATCGTGGCCACCCACGACGACACCATCACGCTGACCGGGGTGCTGGTCGGCCCGGAGCGCTACGCCTGGAAGTTCGCCCTGGAGACGATGGCCGAGGCGAGTAAACGCGGCACCGCCCTCGCCGCGTACTCCGGGGGGAAGTTCGGTGGGCTGATCCTGGTCACCTCGATGACCATCCGCACCGACATGCAGGTGCAGTCGCTGACCTTCAACGCCTCGGCCGCCCGCCGCGACGTCCTGGACACCACCATCACCCTCGTCCACGTGCCCCGTCCCAGCCTGCTCGGCAAGCTGCTCGACGTGGCCAGCATCGGAGTCGGCGCGCTCGCCGACGGGTTGGGCAACTGATGCCGCCGTTCCCGATCGACCGCTACCTGCTGCCGGAGACACCGATCGAGGTGCCCGACGGGTTCACCGAGGTCCGGCAGCGCCTCACCGCCGGCCTGCCGCACCGCGTCGAGCTGGGCGCCGGTGTGCACGCGGTGCTGATCCTGCCCACCGGCCTGGCCCGGCAGTGGCTGCACACCGACCCGCTCGCCGTGGTCAGCGGCTCCGCCGACGACCTGGCACCCCGACCCGCGCCACCGGCCGTGCCCCCGCCCCCGGCGCTCGCCGGCCGGGTGCCGCTGCGTCTCGTCGTCCGCCAGGGCACCCGGATCCTCGGCTCGGTGCCGCTGGCCGCCGGTCTGCGCCGGGTCTGCCCCGACGCCGGCCCGGCGGTCGCCGCCGGGTCCACCCCGGTCACCGTGGAGGTGGTGGTGCTGAGCTGGCTGCTGCACGCCGGGACGGTACGCGGCTCCGGCGACTACGGCTCGTCCATCGCGCTGGCCTGGCGGCGGGCCGACCGGGCGGCGGACGAGTTCGGGCCGCCACCGATCAACGAGTTCGTGTGGCGTCGCCGCCCACCCGCGCAGCGTGTCGAGTCCGAGTTGGGCCCCGGCCGGCTGCGCTACCGCTACCTGCTCGACAAGAAGCTGCGGAGGGTGCTGCGATGACGCTCACGCCGTTCCAAACCGGTCAGGTCCGCCAGGGCGCGGTCGGCAACGACGCCGGTTGGACCCTGACCTTCCACCGGGAGACCCCGACCGGGCTCAGCCCGGACGTCGCGCTCAACCTGTCCAGCGCCGACTACTACGCCGCCATCGACGCCGCGCTGCCCGACGGGCTGGGCCCCGGCGCGTACACGATCACCGTGCAGGGGCTGATCGACGAGCACTTCGCCGCGCTGCGCACCGCCGAGGGCCAGCCGCCGCTGGTGGCGAAACTGCACCTGTACTGGCGCGACGCCAACACCTCCGTCGGCGCGTTCTTCACCAACCTGGTCGGCGTCAACGCCGGCCCGACCCCGGCCGAGCTGACCCAGGCGCTCGTCGCCGTGCTGCGAGTGACGAAGGTACGCCGACGCACCGGCGAGCGGACCTACGACACCGAGCTGACCCTCGTCGAGCAGGCGTACGCCCGGCTCGGACAGCGGGTCGCCGAACGGTTCGAGGCGGCCACCTTCAGCGCCGCGATCCGGGCCGTCGCCGAACGGACCAGGGTGGACATCGCCACCTGGGGCGCCAACCCGGACGGCACGATGACCTCCGGCGCCACCGAGGCGGCCGGTGACGAACGGGTCGCCTTCGGCGCCGGGCTGCTCTACCGCACCGCGCTGGAACGCATCGGCGGCGCGGTGCAGCAGTCGCTCAACGCGTACGGGCGGGGGATGCTGCTGATCCGCGACGGCACCGTGCACGTCGGTAGGCGGCCCATCCCGTATCCGGAGGGGGAACCGAAGCCGCTGACCCTCGCCACCGGCCTGCTGGAGTGCACCGAGAACGGCAGCCAGGACACCGACCCGTACGCGGCCACCGAGTCCGGTGGCACCGCCGCGCCACGCCGTCGGGCGTGGACGCTGACGCTCAAGGGCCGCCCCGACCTGAAGCCCGGCGACCTGGTGTGCTTCGACCCGCCGGCGGTGGACGAGGCCACCACGCTGGGCAGTGTCGGCGCGGCACTGCTCGGCTCGTTCGCGGCGCCGTTCGCCCCGTCGACCGGGGAGTTGGGCGCGGGGGCGAAACTGCTCTACCTCAGCGCCGCGCGGCACACCCTGTCGCGTACCGCCGGTTTCGTCACCGTGGTGCAGGGCGTCGAGGTCACCTCGGGCGACCAGGCGTGGGACAGCTGGAGTGACGCCTCCGGCGTGGGCACCGCCGAGCCGGCCGGCCCGGCGTCCTCACCCGGGGTGGCCGCCGCCGAGGCGGTGCGTCGCGCGGCCCGCGCCGCCCGGGGCGAGACCCGTGGGCTGGAGATCGGTGAGGTACGTGCGGCGGCCACCAACGCCAGCGGTGCCGTCGAGCCGCCAGCCCAGACCGAGACGGTGTGGGAGGGCCTCGCCCGCCCGGACGGCCGCCCCAACGGCGCCCGCCGCCTGCCGGTACGCCGAGAGCAGCCCGCGCCGCTGCCCGGGGTGACCTACCTGACCCCGTTCGCCTGGGGTGGCTGCGGGCTCATCCTGCCCCGCTACCCGGGCACCCGGGTGGCGCTCGCCTACCGCAACGGCGCACCCGACGACCCGGTGGAGGTGGGCGCGCTCTGGCCCACCGGGCACGCCCCGGTGTCCCAGCCGGGGGACTGGTGGCTGTCCCTGCCGGTCGGGGTGGCCAGCAACAGTCGCTCGTCGGTCGGCGACGCGGTGGTGCCCGCCGACCACGACGGCAAGGTGGCGCACGACCTCACCGACGGCGACGGCAACCGGGTCATCGAGCTCGGTGAGCTGACCGTGCGGGTGGGCCGGGCCCAGTTGCAGGGGCGGGGTCAGCGCCCGGCCCGCGCCGACGAGGCCGACAGCATCACCATCGAGCACGCCGCCGGCGGGTCGTCGATCGTCATGAAGCAGGACGGCTCGATCACCATCACCGGCACCCGAATCGACCTGGACGCGGGCAACGGCGCGGTGAACATCAGCGGCGGCACCGTGACCATCGCCGCCGACGACGTCGACGTGCAGGTCGACAACGCGATGAACGTCCACTGAGGGGAACGCTATGGCCTTCGTGCTCACCACGTCGAGCGACGTGCACTGCCCCAGCCAGGGAAAGGTCACCCCGGGCGGGCAGAGCAAGCTGACCGTCGACTACGTCGCGGTGACCCGCCCGGACGGGATCAGCGGCAGGTCGGTGGCCGGGTGCACCATCACCACCAGCAACTCCACGAAGCAGTGCAGCACGGTGACCACGGCGACCGGAGCCGCCAGCAAGCTCAAGGTCGGCGGGGTCGGGGTGGCCCTGGACTCGCTCAGCGGCGCCACCGACGGCAGCACCCCCGGCCTGTCCGCGAGTGCCGGGCAGAGCAAGCTGAAGGCGGTCTGAGATGGACCGCACCGAGCGGGAACGGCAGGCCGCCCAGCGCCGCTACCTCGGCTGGGGCCTCGCCTTCGAACCCACCATGCCCGGCGTGGACCTGGCCCGCGACATCGTCTTCGACGACGGCCCGAACGGCCGGGTGCTGGCCCTCGTCGCCGGCACCGACAACGTCGCCCAGAGCCTCGCGGTCGCGCTGACCACGCTGCGCGGCTCGAACGTCTTCGACGCCACCTTCGGCTTCGACGGGCTCAACGCCCTCGCCGAGCAGATCGAGCCGAACCTGATCCGCGAACAGGTACGCATCGGCATCATCACCCTGCTCGACCGCGACCCCCGCGTCCGCAAGATCGTCGACGTGAACCTCGACGACGGTCGGCTCGGCGCGGGCCGGGCCGACGACGCGGCGGCAGCCGCGCTGCGCTCCGCCCGCACCCTGCAGGTGCAGGTCCAGTTCGAAACCATCACCGACGACCGGCTCTCGGTGCATCTCGGGGAGCTGCCCAGTGTCTGATCCCACAGTCCCGGCCGAGCTGGCCGACGTCCTCGCCGTCGATGCCGCCGCGCTGCGGGCCACCGGCTCGACCGGCTTCGGCATCGTCGAGAGCGGCTTCGTCCCCAAGTCCTTCGCCCGGCTGCTCGCCGAGAAACTGGCCACCGCCCGGCTGCTCTTCGGCGACGACGTTGACCTGACCAGCGGCGCCGTGCTGCGCAAGGTCCTCGAACTGGCCGCGCTGGAGGACGCCCGGCTGTGGGCGGCGCTCGGTGCCGTCTACGACAACTCGTACGTGGTGTCGGCCACCGCCGACGCGCTGACCCGCCTCGGCGAGGAACTCGGCATCCCCCGCCCGTACCTGCCGGCGAGGGGCACGGTGCAGCTGACACTGAAGGCCGCCCTGCCCACCGGGCGGACCCAGCTCACGCTGCCCCGGGGCGCCCGGCTGTCCACACCCGGCGGGCACCACGTGGCCCTGGACGAGACGGTGGTGCTGTCGGCCGCCGTGGGCGAACGGGTGCCGGCCGTCGCCGCGTTCTATCCCGGCCCGGCACACAACCTCGACCCCGCCCAGCCCAGCCAGAAGATCGACAGGTGGAACCGGGCCGACACCCTGCTGGCCGACCTGGACGACGCCGAGCAGGCCGCCGGCAAGGAGCTGGTGGAGATCACCCACACCGTCGCGCTGACCGGGGGTGAACAGCAGGTCCCCGACGCCCGCTACCGGCAACTGCTGCTGGCCGCACCCCGCTCCATCTGGACGGCCGAGGCGATCGGCCTGGCCGTGGCGACAGTCCCCGGCGTACGCCAGGTGCAGGTCTTCGACGGTCGCGGCGGGCTGGACCTCAACCAGTCCATCTTCGGCAACTTCTCCTTCATCGAGCGGGTCTTCAGCACCGAACGCGACCTGGGCAACCCGTACTACGTCACGGTCCTGGTCGCGCCGACCGCCGCGGCCATCTGGGACGGCCCGGACGGGCTGCACGCCGCCGTCGAGTCGGTCATCGAGGACCTGCGCCCGGTGGGCATCTTCGCCTCCGTGGACCGGGCCGACGAGGTCGGCATCGGTGTCGAGGCGGACCTGGTGATCCGGGGCCTGCCCCTGCCCACCGGCTCCAAGGAGACGGTGAACGCGTCCACCGCCGCCACCGAGCTGCGCGCCCGACTGCACGCCCGACTGCGCCGCTACGTCGACGAGCTGCCCTTCGGCGAGCCCGTCCGCGCCGCCGAGGTGATCTGGACGCTGATGAACGAGCCCGGCGTCGCGGACGTCCGCGCCCTGCGGCTGGTCCGCTTCCCGGCCGACTCGGCGGTGGTGGTGACCGGCAGCGCGCCCACCGGCGACGGGGTGCAGCGGCTACCGGTCGGCGACAACGCGGTGCTCGCCGCGAACCAGGTGCCCGTCTACGTCGACCGGGACGATCCCCGGCCGTTCCGGATCGTCTGAGCGGGGGACCGATGACCGACCTCCGGGTACCCGTGGACGGCGCCGACCCGTCCGTCGAACGCAACCTCGTCGACCAGTTGGAGGGCCCGTACCCGGGGACCGTCCGGCGGGTGGTGGTGCCGGTCGCCGCCACCGGCGCGGCGGTGGTGGACTGGACCAGCCGGCACCCGCTGCTCACCGTGGTGCTGCGCCGCGACCTGGTCGAGGAGACCGTCCGGGTGACCGTCACGGTGGACCCGGGCGGGACCGGCGAGCGGGTGTTGCCGCCGGTGGTCTTCGCGCCCTGGTCGGCCGCTGGCGCGTCGGTGCCCGCGTACGTGCCGGACACCGTCGACGAACCGCTCGTCGCGTCGTTCGCCGTCGCCGTGACGGCCGAGCGGACCATCGAGGGCGCCGCCGCCACGGCGGTCACCGGTACGGCGCTGACCGGGTTGGTCGAGCTGGCTGTGCTGGAGGGCAACCTGGGTCGGCTGCTCTACCTGGTGTCGTACGAGAAGCACCGGCTGCGTCGCGCGGCCCGGGAGGTGCACGCGTACCGGACCCTCGCACACGCCCGACGCGACGCGCTGGACCGCATCGGCGCGGACGTCGGGGTGGCCCGCTTCGTCGACGAGCTGGTGCACGAGCCGGCCAGCGGTGAGGTGTACGCCCGCCGGCTCGCCCCGCCGGCCCGCGAGCCGGACGCCGCGTACGCCCACCGGCTCGGGCTCTACCGGAGGTTCCTGCTGCCCACCCCGGGCGCGGTACGCCACCTGCTCAACGGCCCCGGCGCGGACACCGACCCGAACGCCGGGCTCTTCGCCGACCTGCCCGGCGGCGCCCGGTTCACGCTGCGCGAGGACGACGACCGGTTCGCCGTGGCGATCCGGCTGGTCGCGGCCGGCGACCCGCAGCACCGCACGAACTTCCTCGCCCACCTGCGCCGCGACCGACTGGTGCTGCCCGCCAACACCCCGCCGAACAACACCGTGCACGCCGGCCGGGCGCTGCCGAGCAACCGACTGACCGAGGTCACCGCGCTGCGGGCCAGCCTGCGCCAGTCGTACGCCTTCGACAGCGCGCATGCCGTCGCGCCGCCGCTGGCCGCCGCCCTGGACCGGGCCGGGCGGGTCTGTCGGGCGCTCGGCTCGACGATCGTGTGGCAGGTGACCCGGGCCCAGGACGACGCCGGTGGCAGCCGCTACGAGCTGGGTCTCGGCGTCGACGTGAGCTGGCCGACCCCCGCGCAGGCCACCGACCTGCGCAACCGGGTGCTGGACACCACTCGGGCGGTCACCGACGACCGGACCGCCGAGGCGCTGATCGCCGCCGCCCGCGTGGCCGGGGTACCCACCGTGGCGGCCGACGGCGAGCTGGCGTGGCTGTGGCGGGTGTGCGGGTTGGCCACGACGCACCGGGTCAGCACCACCCGGATGTACCTGTCACACCTGCCCACCCGAGGCCTGGCGGTGACCGCGCCGCTGAGCGCGGCGATCGGCGCGGACGCCGCGATCGAGGCACAGTTCCACGCCCCGGGTGATCCGGGCGGTAACGCGTTGCTGCTGGCCGGGCTGACCGCGGCCGGGGCGGCCTGGACCACCGCCGGGGAACCGGCGTGGACGCCGCTGACCGACGCGGCGGCCCGGACGCGGTGGGCGGCGGTACCGACCCGACCGGCCGGGCAGCCGGTCGACCAGCTGCTGGCCGCCGCCGGCCTGCCGGCGGTACGGGACCCGGCACCGGTGGTGGCCGCGCTGAACCGGCTCCCCGACGAGCTGGTGGAGACCATCGAACTGCCGGCCGCGCTGGCCACCGCACTGATCGCCGGTCAACCCGCCGCCGGTGACCGGCTGGCCCGGTTGGTCGGGCTGCTGCGCGACCAGCACCTCGCCGCCGCGCTGCCGCTCGTCGAGACGGGCAACCGGATCCTGCTGGTGTGCAGCGTGATCGGCCTGCCACAGGCCGGGCTGAACCTGGCCGAGCGCCGGGCCACCGGGTTCCGCTGGTACACCGTGGGGCTCGGCGGCGGCACCGCGGAGATCAAGGCGGTCGGTGCGCGGACCGCGCTACGGCCCACCCACGCCGGGCTGGTCGCGGTGGTGGCGCTCTCCTACGTGCGGACCGGCCGGACCGACCCGTACGAGTTCCGGGTGGAGCTGCCCGACGGGGTCACGTTGACCCTGGAGCAGTACGAGCGGCTGATGAACGCGCTGACCCGGGTCTGTCCGCTCGGCGTGGAGATCAACACGTTCGGCATTCGCCGCGACCACGTCGACCTCGACGCCGACGGCACCGCCGAGCCGCTGCGCCCGGCGGTGGCCCGGACCTTCCGCACGTTCCAGCAGCGCCGGCACCGCGGCGTGTACGACCAGCTCTGAGAGGGACACCACCATGGCGAGTGAGATCAATTACGACGGGGTGACCGTCACCGAGCTGTACGAGGCGTTCACCAAGCACGGCATTCCGGCCTCGGACGCCAGCGTGCTGGTCTCGTCCTGGATCTACGAGAACGTGGGCACCGCGAAGCGCGTGTTCAGCTACGCCGAGTCGTTCCCCGCCGTGGAGCCGGGCTGCGCGCCGCCGCCGTTCGCCCGGACCTTCGCCCACACCGACTGGGTCGACGGCGAGGACGTGGTGCAGGCCGGCGAGACCCCGGGGGAGCAGGGCTTCAACGAGCGGTTCCACCGCATCGAGCACGACCTGGACCACCTCGGCACCGATCTGGCCAAGGCGTTCTCCTGCATGGCGGCGATGCGGGTGAGCCTGCGCCGGCTGCTCGACGAGATCCGTGCGGAGATCAACCGGCTGCACTCGACGGTGCACGAGACCAAGGTCAGCCCCGGTCCGTACCAGCTCGAACAGATCCCCAATTACATCGGCACGCTGGACTTCGGCAGGTACATGGGCACCACGATGTTCATGGACAAGAAGGTCAGCATCTGGCAGACCAAGGCCGGCACCATCGTGCTGCCCGCCGTGGAGACCCTCGGCGTGGACGTGGTCGTCGGCCCGAAGGTCCGGGGCGCCGCCTACCTGGAACGCTACGCCGCCGAGAACGGTGACGTCCGGCAGCGCTTCCCGCGCGAGGTGGAGCTTGTGGAGTTCATCCGCTTCTTCGGCGAGGACGAGTTGGCCGACGGCCGGACGGTCCGCGACGTGCTCAAGGTGCTGCCGGCGGACACCGCCTACCCGAGTGTGGACGCCATGTTCGGCGAGGTGAGCGAACGGGAGGCGGTGATCGTCCGGACCACTGTCGGCGCCCAGTCGGCGGTGGCCGCCGCACTCGGCATCGAGGCCGAGTTGGAGAACGTCGCCGACGCCGACATCGCGATGCTCGCCGGGGTGCCGACCAAGGCCCGCGCGGCCCTGACCCGCGCCGGGATCAGCACACTGGGCAAGCTGGCCGACGCGAAGCCCGAACAGGTGCTCGGCATCATGAGGGAGGCCGGGGTACGCGCCGAGGTCGGCGACGCCGCCGAGTGGACCGGGTACGCCCGGACGCTGAGCAAGCTGCGCTGATCGGCCGGAGCCGAATCCGGCGAACGGTTGATCTCCGCCGCGCGCCGGGTCGGTGTGACGACACTGCGCTGGCGTGCCGACCGTCCACACCCGAGCGTGGAACTGCCACGGGGATCGGGTGCGAAAGGCGCGGGCATGGTTGTTCACGAGGTGACGCACGACCTGCACGCCGGGGGGTACGAGGCCACGGCCGAGCAGCCGGCCCGGTACGCGTTGCGGCTGCTCGGCGGCTTCGGCCTGGAACGCGACGGGCGGGTGGTGGCGGTGCCCCAGGGCGCCCGCCGACTGCTGGCCTACCTCGGCGTACGCCAGCGCTGTGCCCGCTCGGAGGCCGCCGGGACGCTCTGGCCCGGCTCTCACGAGGACCGAGCCCGGGCCAACCTGCGCACCATGCTCTGGCGGCTACACCGGGTCACGCCGGAGCCCCTCGTCGAGGAGGACGACCGGCTGGCCCTGGCCACCGGGGTGACAAGTGACGTGGCCGCCCTGAGCGCGGCGGCTGCCGTCCTGCTGGGCGGCGGTTCACCGGTGGGCACCGTGCTGACGGTGGCGACGGGCGAGTTGCTGCCCGGCTGGTACGACGACTGGGTCCTGACCGAGCGGGAACGGCTGCGCCAAACCCGGCTGTACGCGTTGGAGGCCCTCGCCGAGCGGCTCACCACGCAGGGCCGGTACGGCGAGGCGGTGCAGGTGGCGTTGACCGCCGTGCACCTGGAGCCGCTGCGGGAGAGCGCCACCCGTGCGTTGATCGCCGTGCACCTGGCCGAGCGCAACATCAACGAGGCGGTACGGCGCTTCGAGCTGTTCCGCGCCGACCTCGGCCGGGAGCTGGGCGTCGCCCCGACACCCTGGCTGGAGCGCCTGGTGCAGGCCGGCAGGTCCGGAACCGCAGTCCCGCATCCCTGAGCGGCCCCGCCACCCATCCCGGCGTCCCTCCCTGCCCCGACTGCCCTGCCCCCGTCCGTCCGGCCCGCTCCCCCCGTCCGGCCGGCCTCGTTCCGTCCGGCCCGCCTCGGCCCGCTCCGTCCGGCCCGCCTCGGCCCGCTCCGTCCGGCCCGCCTCGGCCCGCTCCGTCCGCCCCGTCCGGCCCGCTCCGTCCGCCCCGTCCGGCCCGCCCCGTCCGGCCCGCTCCGTCCGGCTTGCCCCGCGCGGCCCGGCGACGGTCAGCGGTCCCCACGTCCTTTGCTCTGCACCCGCGGAGGCACCAGCTACAGACCGTGAGTGTCGCCTCCGCGGGTGCAGAGCAAAGGACGCGCACAAGGCGAGGCGGGGAATGCTCATCTGTTTGCCGCAAACGACTCTGGGTAGCCGAGATCGGTGAGCGGGCCAGACACAGACCTAGGCACCCGATCGGACACCAGCCGTGCCGTGGCGTTCAGCGACGCGATCTTCGCCATCATCATCACGCTGCTCGTCCTGGACCTCGGGATACCGGACGTCCCGCCGGGCCGCCTTCTGTCCGGCTTGCTCAGTCAGTGGCCGTCGTACGTCGCGTATCTCGCGTCCTACTCATACGTGGCCGTCGTCTGGCTCAACCACAAGGCGGCGTTCAACCGTATTCAGCAGGTCGATCGCGGCCTGCACTGGGTGAACTTGTTCGTGCTGTTCAGCACGGCGCTGCTGCCGTTTCCGACCATCGTCGTGTCGCACGCGCTGCAGGAGCACAACACCGCGGACCAGCGTGTGGCCGTCGCCTTCTACGCGCTGATCGGCGCGTTCCTGTGCGCGACGTGGCTGGCGTTCTACCACTACCTGGCCCGGAATCCCGATCTGCTGAAAGAACAGGTCAGGGACGGCTTCTTTCGCGTCGAGCGCGTCCGGGCCCTCACCGGGGTCGTCCTGTACCTCCTCGCGGGACTGGTCGGCTACCTGGTGGCCCCCTTGATCGGCCTGGCCATCTTCCCCCTCCTGCCCGTCTTCTACGCCATCACCAGCGCCGGCCTGTACCAGTTGCGGATCACCCGACGTATCACCCACCGCCCTCCGCCACCACGCTGAGGGCGGGCGAACCGCCGTTTCACCCCGGCGAGGGCGGGTACCCGCCGCAATCCGGTTCGAGAGGGGCTTCGAGGTGAACTACAGCGAGTTCATTCAGTCTGTGGCAGCACGACCCAAGGTCCCGCCGGGGCAGGCGGAGCCGATCACCCGCGCCACACTCGAGACGATGGCAAAACGGATCACTGGTGGCCAGGCGAGGGACCTCGCCTCGCCCAGTGCGAAGGACATCAATCCCTGCTGGCACGCGAGCCGAGCATCGGAGCCCTCATATTGACGGTGGACTCCATCCGGTCCGGACGTTGGGCGAGGCCCGAGGAGCGCGGGATGACCGAACCGGAGAGCCGGGACACGGGCGCACGGGAGTCGCCCGCGCAACCGCGTGAGCAGGTTGATCGGCAGCGCGACGCCGAGGAAGGTGCCGAACCCGGCGAACGCCCTGTCGTCCCGAAGAGCGGGAAGGACGGCCTTCCCCAGCCGGCTGGCGGGCACAGCAGCAAGACGATGTCGGACCCGGACGTCGTCCTCCAGATTCCGCAGGTCAAGATCGATGAGATCTACGTAGAGGTCGACAATCTGGACGCCTCTGTTTCTCTGCGAGCCCGGCTGGGCAGCCTCCTCCAGTTGGACGTGGGGGTTCAGGCACATCTCGGCACGGTGAAGATCGACGTCAAGGGCGTCGAGGCCGAGGCGATGCTCGAGGTAAGGCTCGATGAGCTCCGGGGCATTCTCGACAGTGCCCTCCGCACAATCGAGCGCAACCCGCAGATCATCGAGTCGGTGGTAAAGACGGTGGACACGGCCGTGAACCGGGTCGGGCAGACGGCGCAGGAGGCGCTGGGGCCCGATGGTCCCCTGTCGCAGACGCTGCAGCAGGCCACCCAGCAGGTCGGTCAACAACTCGGGCAGGCCACCCAGCAACTGGCTCAGAACAGCGGGACGGCGGCCGGCGGCGGTGTGGGGGGCCTCGGCGGCGTGCTGGACGGGTCTCCGGCCCAAGCCGCGTGGCAACGGATGAAGAAGATCGTCAACAGCAGCCAGCCAGTGAAGCAGGTCACGACGTGGCTGGCAGGACCGCAGGGGCAACAGCCGCAGGGCTGATCGACGTCCACCGTGATGGCATGGCAGGCCACGTCACGCCACTGCGTGCTGCGCGAGGTCACGACTGGCCCAGCCCGTCGGACCCGCCCGGTCAGGGCTGATACTGACCGCGAGTGCGGGGCAACCACTGCGGATGATTGTCGCGCAGGTAGCAGACCAGTCCCTCGCGCAGGTCGCAACGCAGGTCCCAGGCGCTGGCACCGTCGGCGGCCGAAGCCTGCACCTGGATGACCACCGTCTGCGGGGTGGAATCGACCATCTGGAGCACCCACTGGTGGCGATCCCACAGCGGTGAGGACTCGACCAGCCGGCGCGCCTCGCGGCGCAGGTCATCCAGGTCAGCGGTGTGGTCGACATGGATCTGGACCTTGCCGACAACTCTGGACTCGTTCCGGGTCCAGTTCTGGAACGGCCGCTCGGTGAAGTACGTGGTCGGCAGGATGAGCATTCGCTCGTCCCAGAGCCGGATCACCACGTTGGTCAGCTTCACCTCCTCGACCCGGCCCCATTCGCCGTCGACCACCAGCACGTCGCCAACGTGCAGACCGTCGGCGAAAGCGACCTGGACACCGGCGAACGCGTTGCCGAGCGCCGTACGGGCCGACAGGCCGATCAGCGCGCCGACCACTCCCGCCGACGTCAACACGGAGACGCCGAAGAGTCGTACCGGCCGAAAGGTGATCAGAATCAGGCCGATCGCGACGATCGTCACCACGGCGACGGTGAGCCGCCGCACGGGACGAATCTGCGTCCGAGCCCGCCGGACCCGCCGGCTCGCCACCGCGTCACCCGGCAGTCGACTGAACGCTACCGCCTCGGCGACGTGCAGTCCCCTGATCACTAGCCATGCCCCGGCCACCACCAGCGACACCAGGACAGCGTGCCGCAGTGGACGCTGCCACCCGGCCGGGCCCAACGGCAGCGCGTAGTACAGCGCCCCGACCAGCAGGACCGTCGCCGCTGGGCGGCGGCAGGCATGCCGCAACGGCTCCAGCAGCCACTGGTAGCGGCCACGGGCCACGCGGCGGACCAGCACGCCAGTGAGCAGGTCCACGACCACCGCCGCCGCCAGCGCGGCTACCACGACCAACGGGGTACGCATCAGAGACCGTTCACCGTGACCCCGATGCCAGCCTCCCCCGACTCCCTGCCCACTTCCACGCGCCCAGGGTGCCACCGAGTCCAGTGCAAGGCGGCCAACATCGGCGAACAACCGCCGACACACCTGCGGCAGCCGCCCACCGGTCGCTTCCCGGCTGCCGCCCTGACCGCACAGCTCAACCTCGTCCGGCACGGCGACGCACCGGACGTACCCCTGCGACTGCCGCGGAGGCGAACGGTTGGACGCGGGGTGCCCTCGACACGCTCGAGGCCGCCGAAGGCCTGCGCCACGGCGACGGTGCCGGTGTCGAAGGCATGGTGGTCGGTGGCGTTGAGGTTGAGTGCCCCGCCGCCCGTGGCGTGGCCCGACAGTCCGATGGACAGGAAGCTGCCGGCTCCTGCCCGCAGCGCGCCGGCGTCGCGAGGGGGGCGGCACGCCGACAGCACGGGACGTGAATGACAGCTGACGTTCCGGTACGGGCACCTGAAGGCCTGTGGAGCGGCGCCTTCGATGGGTGCCGTCGAGACCAGCGTCAAAAAAGCGACGCGGATCCCGGACTCCGAAATCAGGAGCCTGCAGCGATCCGCGCACCCCACCCCCGGCGCCTGGTGGTGGTACGCGCCCTCGTTAAGGACGCTTTGATGACGCACGCCGACCCCATGGACCCGCACGAGGCGTTCGCCGAGCTCGGCCGTATCCGACTCGCCGACATCGACCTCGACGCCCTGCTGGACAGGATCGCGCAGTTGGCCAGCCCAGGCCGGCGCGCACAGCACCCTGTATGTCGGGTTGCCCGTGCACGAGCACGTCACCGGTGCGCTGAACATCTACGCCACCACACCGAACGCCTTCGACGACGAAGCGGTGGCGATCGCTCAGACGTTCGCCGGGTTCGCCGCCGTCGGCCTGGCCAACGCCCATCTGTACGAAACCCCGGCCACCCTGGCCGGGCACATGCAGAAGGCGATGGAAAGCCGGGCGGTCATCGAACAGGCCAAGGGCATCATCATGGGCGAGCGCCGTTGCACCCCCGAACAGGCCTTCGCCATCCTGAGCAAACTGTCACAGGACAGCAATCGCAAAGTGCGCGACGTCGCCTCGACCCTGGTCGAGAACGCACACCATCCACAGCCATAGCAGACCGTTGAGGTGCACCCGGTGCTCGCGCCGCCAGCAACCCCGAAGTCCGGGTGATCGTTAGTGCCGGAGGGGTGTCCTGAATGCCGGACGTGTGGGGAGCAGGGCTGCTGCGGGACCCACGCGCCTCATCCCGGGCGGCGTTCCTCGAGCTGTTCTTCGATCTGGCCTTCGTCTTCGCCCTCACTCGGGTCTCCCAACGGCTGATCAACGAGGTCACCGCCAGCGAACCGGAACGCAACGTGGTGGCGGGCGGCGCCGAGTCGCTGTTCTTCTTCCTGGCACTCTGGTTGGTCTGGATGTTGGCGGCCTGGGTCACCAGCCTCTACGACCCGGAGCAGGCATTCGTCCAAGCGTTGGTGATCTTCGTCATGCTCGGCGTGCTGATGCTGGCCATCACCATGCCGCACGCGTTCAGCAGCCGGGCCGTGGCCTTCGCGGGCACCTACGTGACCATCCAACTCGGCCGGCCACTGCTGCTCACCCTGGCGTTACGAGGCCATCCACGGCGGAAGGTGACCACCCGGATCACGATCTGGACAGCGGTCGCCGCAGTGCCCTGGCTCGTCGGCGCCGCGATGGGCGAGCAGGTCCGCCCTACGGTCTGGGCGATCGCGCTGGGCGTCGAGTTCGTCGGGTTCGTCACCGGCTGGCCGATACCCCGGCTCGGCGCCTCCCGGGTGAACCAGTGGGAGTTCAACGGAGTCCACCTGGTCGAGCGCTACCAGCAGGTGTTCCTGATCGCCCTCGGCGAGTCGATCCTGATTATCGGCCTGACCTCCAGCGCCAACCAACTCACCACCATCGCCGAGGTCGCCGCCTTCGTGATCGCGTTCGCCGTCACCGTGCTGCTCTGGCGGATCTACTTCCACCGCGCCGGCCGCATGCTGCCCGAGGCGATCCGCGTCGCGCCGTCCCCGGGACGACTCGGCGAGTCGGCGACCTACACCCACCTGGTGACAGTCGCCAGTGTGCTGACCACCGCGGTCGGATTCGAGCTGGTCATCGCCCACCCCACCACTCGGGGCGGGATGCCTCTGGCGGTCATCATGCTCGGTGGAGCGGCGCTGTTCCTCCTCGCCCAGAGTTGGGCCGAGCGCGAGGCCTTCGCGCGGCTGTCCGTCCGCCGATTGGCCGGGGCGCTGGTGCTGGTCGCGGCAGTCCCCCTCGGGGGCCTACTGCCGGGCCTGGCGGTCCTGGTCACGACCGCGGTGGTGCTCACCCTCGTCGACATGGCCGACACCTTCGAAACCCACCGCCGTCCCCCGCAGACCCGTCGCCCGTGAGCAAGCAGCCGGCCGCGGCGTCACCGCCGTTCGGTCCTGGTCGGATCGTCGCTGCCGCTTCGGGTGACCATCGCCTCGGGGAACTGGGCTTCGAACGCGGCGATGACGGATCGCAGCCGGTGCAGCAGCGCCTGTCGGGCCCGGGAGCCGTCGGTGGCGGCGAGTTCGTCGTCGAGCATCGGGCCCAGATCGTCCCACCGGCTGTCGCGCCTGCGAAGTGCGGCGCGAGCGACGACGTACGCCAGGATGCCCTGCCGCAGTCTGCTGGCCACCCGCCAGTCCCACCTGGGCCCTCGATCCGTCGCCTCCCGAAGCGCGCTCTCCAGGTTGCGGCCGATCCGGTCGAACAGGTCCGGTACCACCGTGCAGAACGGGATCTCGACGTTGAACGGTGCCGGCTGCCCACCGGCGCGTTTGTGGACCATGCCGTCGTCGTCGACGGTGGTGAACCCGCGGCCGACGGCACTGACCGGGATCAGCCGCACCGGCTGGCCGCGCACGACGTCCTGGAAGTGCGGGCGCCGCATCAGTAGGTCACGGATCCGCCGAAGAACCTCACGGTCACTGCTGCCCTCCGTGCCACCAAACACGTCCCACTTGGTGATGAGCAGGTGAGCTGGCACCTTCGCCGACGCCATGACTGACAGGAGAGGATCGACGATGCTGTCGAGGTACAGCTCGCCGACCGGTTCGCCGCGTAGGCAGCGCCGCAGGCGCAGGCCGTCGAGCACTCCGAACAGGGCGTCGGCGCTGGCGACCGCCGTGGCCAGCTCGGCGACGGCCGGGTCTCCTGGCTCCCGCGATTCGAGCAGGCTGCCCGCGTAGTCGAGGAAGTTGATGGTGAGCATCGGCTTCTCGGCGTGCTCATGACGGGCGAGGACCCCGAACGAGAAGACTTTCCGGTCCGCGATGGCGGTGCCTGGCGGCCAGCCGTCCCGGTCGACCACGTCCTGATACAGCGACGTGAGCTGGATGGTGGTGGCCATGTCGCCGCGTACCCGCACACCGTCGATCGCGGCGTCGCGGCGAAGGTGGGTGAACATCGACGCCAGCAGTACCGACTTTCCCGCGCCCTGGGTGCCGAGCAGGACGACGTTGAACGACGGCACCGGCTCCAGGAGGAGTCCGAGTGCCTCGCGGGTGCCGAGAGTGGCCGGGTGGTTCGGGCCGAGAACCCGTGCGCGGGCGGTCAGGACCTCGCGGTAGCCGGTCTCGGCCTGCGCCTGGTGGCCGAGCGTGGCGTGGGCGCCGGCCAGGTGGTGCCGGGCGGACAGCGTGTCCGGGTGGTCGGGTCCGTTCAAGCGGGTCCGGACCGACACCACCTCGGTCAGCTCGGCTGCGGCATCGCCGGCGCGGTGCGTCGCCAGCAGGACCAGCGCGAGGCTGGTTCTGAGCTGGAGGGTGTGCGGGTGTGCCGGACCGAGGATTTCGAGGCAGACGGTGAGGACGTCGCGCAGCTCTCCCTCCGCTTTGCGGTACTCGCCGGCATCGACGAGAAGGATGGAGAGGTTGCCGCGCAGGAGCAGGGTCTGGGGGTGGGTGACGCCGAGCGTCTCGGTGCTGTCCGCGAGGGCCGCGCGGTACAGGGCCTCCGCCTCGGCTCGGTGCCCGAGATCCCGTACCGCGCTGGCGAGCCTGCCATGCGCCGCGATGGTGTCGGCGTGGGTTCGGCCGAGCTGCTCGACGCGCTGCTCGTACGCGACAAGCCAGGCGAGCCTGGCCAGGTGTGGGCGGCCCTGCTGCTGCGCGACCGCGGCGATGCTGTCGGCTTCGGTGGCCGAACTGATCGACAGGACTTCCCGGATCACCGGCTCCGGGACGTGGTGGTCGGGCGGGCGGCCGCGCTGGACGGCGTCGACGAGGTAGTCGAAGACCTTGATCCGTTCGTCGGCGGCCGGTTGCAGCAGGGCGGTGGTGACCCGGCGGGCCTGGGTAGCCCAGTTCCACGCCTCGGCCACCGTCTCCGGCCGCAGGCGCTCACCGCCACGGTCGTCGAGGTAGCGGTGGTGCAGCAGCTCCAGCACCGCCCGTGGGATCGGCGACGGATAGCCGGCGCACCGCACGTCGACCGCGGCGGCGACGAGCGCGGCGCCGCGCGGGTGACTGGGTACGTGGGGGTCCTGGTTCGGGCTCCACGCGTTCTCCCATGCGCTGAGCAGATCCGGTCCGGCGCCGAGATACTCGGCGACGCCGTAGTCGTCGGCCACGGCGAGCGCGTCACCGATGCGCCGGTCACCGGCCATGCCTCGGGCGCGGGTCCGTTCGGCTCTGGTGAACTGTCGTTCCACCCGAATCCGGTGCGCCTGCGCGAGCGCGGAACGCGCTTCCTTGTGGGCCTGCCGCTGTCCGTCGTCGGCGGCGACTCGATCAGGATCCAACCGCTCGGCCTCCACCGCCCGCAGCGTCGCGATGATGACCCGGTGTCCGCGCCCCGCACCGAGGACGGTGGCGACACCGGCTCGGGTCAACCCACCTGGGCCGAGGAACTGCTCGATGTCGTCGAGCCACAGCACACTCCGGCGTTTCCCCGCCGCGGCGACGACGGCGTGTGGGATCGCGTCGCGTGTGCTGGGCGCCACCAGGACGTGGTTGGGCAGCAGATCCCGTATCGCCTCGTACGCCGCACGCGACTTGCCGGCGAGCGAGTCACCGACCAGCAGCACGAACACGCTTCCGGTCAGCTGCCGGCGCAGTTCGGCGTCGATGTCCCTGGGCACGTACGGCGGCAGACGTTCCGGTGCCGACGTGTCGGCTGCCGCCACCGCCGGGTTGACGCCCAGCCAGGTCGGCCTGCCAACCTCCCGCACCCGGGGCAGCCGGCCCCGCAGCACCAGGCAACCGTCGACGACACCCAACTGTTGGTCGTCGCGGCGCTGCCCGTACCGCTGCGCCCGCCCCTGCCAGATCGCTCCCAGCGCGGCAGCGACGGCGGCGATCGCCGTCACCCCCGCGACGATCCACAGATTTGTGACGTTCGCCGCGACCAGGGACGCGGGCGTCGCCGTCAGCAGCGCGAGTCCGGCGACAGCGAGGATGATCCGGCGGTCGCGCGATCGTCTCGCACCCATGCCACCCGGCTCCTCTTCTGGGCCACGCGACCGCCTCACGCGCAGCTGCTGTGGACTGTAGCGTCCGCGGTCCCTCCGCTCGTCAAACGCGTTCGCCCGCGCCGCCGGCGGGACCCAACTGCGCCAGTGGTGAGGTGCCCCTGCCTGTTGTCCGTAGAGTATTTCCGCAGTGGTCACGTCAGGTGACGTCGACAGCCGAGAGGACGTGGGTAGTCGGATGCTCGTAGGCGTCGTCGTACACCCGACCAGGCCGCAGGCCGCTGAGACGGCGGAGCTGGTGTCGCGGATCTGCGCCGAGCACGGTGCCGCGGCACAGGCCCTGGACGTCTGGCAGGACGAGCAGAGCCCCGCCGACGTGCTGGCCGAGATGACGCAGCGCCCGCAGCTCGTCGTCACCATCGGCGGCGACGGAACCCTCCTGCGCGGACTGGCCGTCGCCGTCGAGGCCGACGCACCCGTTCTCGGCGTGAAGGCCGGCCGAGTCGGCTTCCTCACCCCGTTCGCCGCGACGGACCTGCCGAGGGTGCTCGGCGCCGCCCTGACCGGCCGCGCACCCATCCAGCAACGCATGCTCCTCACCCTGCGGGCGTCGCGCCCGCTGCAGGTCCCGCCGGAGCTGCGAACCCTGCTGCGCTACGGCCGCGGTCCCGCACCCGCCCAGCCCATCCCCCGACCGGGCGCGTCCGACCAGGTGGGTTGGGGTGTCCCGCTGGGCCTCAGCGCCCTCAACGACGTCGTGTTCGAGAAGCTTGGCCGGGACCGGCAGACGAGCGTGGCGGTGTACCTGTCCGGGCGGCTGTTCGCCACCTACTCCGCCGACGGCGTCCTGGTGGCCTCGCCGACGGGCTCCACCGCGTACTCGTTCGCCGCCGGCGGACCGGTCCTGTCGCCGCGCCTCAACGCCCTCGTCTTCACCCCGGTCGCCCCGCACATGGCGTTCAACCGCAGCATGGTCACCGCTCCGGACGAACCCGTGGGTGTCCAGGTGCTTCCGCGATCGGGTCAGGTCGCCGTCGTCGTCGACGGGCGCGTACACGGAATCCTCGACCCCGGCGACTGGGTCGCCGTCTACCCCGCCCGACGCCGCGCGAAGCTCATCGTCGCCGACGTCGACGACTTCTTCGGCCGGCTCCGCGACCAGTTCTCGCTGGCCGATGCTCCCGCGGCCCGCGCCGACACCGACAGCCAGCCCCCGCTGCTGGTCTACCGGCCGGACCTACCGGTACCGGAGGACCTACAACACCTGCACCTGCCGGCAGAGGAGTCCGATCCGGCCTGAGCCGCACGCCTCCAGCGTCGCGTCGGGGGCTGCCCCGCAGGGTCATCAGTCTGTCGTCGTACCCGCGGCGTTCCACACGAGTACGGCCTCGCAGGAGCCGCGATCGGTGCGCCGCGCGGCGAGGGTCACGGCCTGGTCGCCCGGCAGCAGCCGGGCCTCGCCGAGGAACTGCTCGTCCACCAGCCGGACCCGCGTTCTGGCCCCGGCGATCGTCCGACCCTGTGCGGTGATCGTCCAATCGACCACCGGCGAGCAGCCGCCCCGCACCTCGAACGACCCGGTCACCCGGGTGTCCTCGGCATCGTCGAGCGCAAACCGAGTGGTGACCGAGCCGCCGCCCGGAACCGTCCACATCATCTGCCGGGGCGGGCACTGAGCCACGCCCTGCTGGACGCAGATGGGGCGGTTGTGTTCGCGGGGTCGGTCACCGGACTGGTAGGTCAGCCCCGGCGTGGGATCCGTGCTCTCGTCGTACCAGTACACCAAACCGCCCCACACCACGACGCACGGCGCGAACACTACGCACACCGCGAGCGCCTGGAGCATCTTTGCCCCGGCCGCCTTGCCAACGGACATATCCACCACCCCCGGGAGCCTGCACCACCGCATTCATTGAACCATCTCGATATCACCATCCGGCCCTCGCCGGCGCGCTCGCGATGGTCGAGGTGGCCGCACGGGAGCGCGCCGCCAGAAACGGGGGTTCTGGCGGCGCGCTCGTTCAGGGTGGCGGGTCAGCCGGAGGAGATGGGTGGCGGGGTGGCCACGGTCGGACCATGGGTCCGTCACACCATCGCTTCCAGATCAACCTCCTTGCGCAGCGCGGGCAGGGCGAACGCGAGCAGGGCGGCGGCCAGGGTGAGGCAGGCACCGACGGTGAAGGCGGTGTGGAAGCCGTCGAGCATCGCGGCCGGTGGTGTGGAACCGGCGAGACTCTTTTCGAACTGGTTGGTGGCGACGGCGGCCAGGACCGCCACTCCGATCGCGCCTCCGGCCTGCTGGGAGACGTTGATCAAGCCCGATCCGGCGCCGGTCTCGTCACGGCGCAGTCCGCTGACGGCGGCATTGATCACCGGCACCAGGGACAGCCCGAATCCGCAACCGGACAGCACCAGGGCAGGCAGCATCTGGCCGACGTAGCTGCCCTCCGTGGTCGTCCGCAGCAGCAGAAGTTGCCCTCCGGCGGCGGCGGTCAGGCCCAGCACCAGGAGCGCACGGGCGCCGATCCGGGGCATCAGCTGGATGGCCACGCCGCTGAGCACGGCGATGCTGACGCCGATCGGGATGAAGGCCAGGCCGGCCTGCAAGGGCTCCCAGCCCAGGACCAGTTGCAGGTACAGGGTCGTGAAGAAGAACATCCCGTACAGCCCGGCCGCGGCGAGCAGCATCAGCCCGTTGGCGACCGACACGGCGCGGTGCCGGAAGATGCCGAGCCGGAGCAGGGGATCGGCGGTGCGACGCTCATGGAGAACGAATGCGAGCAGAAGGAGGGCCGCTCCGACGAGCCCGCCGATGGTCAGCGAGTCGCCCCAGGAGCGATGTTCGGTGTTGATGACCGTGTACAGCAGCAGGACCAGACCGCCGCTGATGAGAACGCCGCCGAGCCAGTCGAGTTTCGTGCCGCTCGTACCGGATCCGCGGAGGCCGGGATCCCTGGGGAGCTGGGTCAGGGTGGCGGCGGCCAGGACGATGCCGATCGGCACGTTGACCCAGAAGACCCACCGCCAGCTCACCGACTCGGTGAGCAGGCCGCCGAGGACGACGCCGGAGACCCCGGCGATGCCGGACAGGCCGCCCCACAATCCGAGTGCCTGGCGGCGTCTGGCCGGGTCCGTCATGGTGGCGACCAGAAGGCTGAGTGCCGCGGGACTCATCAGTGCCGCACCCAGACCCTGGGCGGCCCGGGCGACGATGAGCTGGGTCGAGGTGTCCGCCAGACCCGCGCCGAGAGACGAGCCGACGAACAGCAGCAGCCCGGTGACGAACACGTTGCGGCGACCGAAGAGGTCCGCCCCGCGTCCGCCGAGCATGAGAAAACCACCGAACAGCACCATGTAGGCGCCGACAACCCAGGCCAACGCGGACGGGTTGGCGAAATGGAGGTCGCCGCTGATCGACGGCAACGCGACGTTGACCACCGTCTCGTCGACGATCACCAGGAACTGCGCGGTGCAGGTGATGCCGAGCACCAGTCCGGGGCGCAGGGTGCGGGTGGCTGACACCCTGGGCTTTGTCACCGACATGGAGGGCCTTCCTTGGCTGACGTGTCCCGTGCTGAGCGCACTCTCCCCGCTCTTCTCCAAATGGAGTATTACTCCAACTGGAGAAGAGATTAGGACGCACGGTATGAGCCGTCAACCCATCCGGGCACTCGTGCCACGTTTGTGGTGTTCCGGCGGTGTACCTTGATCCGCACTGGATGAATGGAGCCGGACTTGTGTCATCGACTCGCACCCGCATGCTCGACGCGGCGATCGAGATCATCGCGCGTGACGGCCTCCGTGCGCTGACCTTCCGCGCGATCGAAGAGGCAGCCTCGGCCTCGCACGGCTCGACGATCTACTACTTCAAGCATCAGGACGGGCTCATCGCCGCCGTCCTGCAACATCTCGCCGAGCGCGATCAGGCCGCGCTGGCGCAGTCCCCCATCCTGGAGCTGCTCCGCGAGGCGGCCACGGAGCAGGAGGTCGGCCGCCTCCTGGCCGGCCTGGTCGAGGAGTTCGTGGGCCGCAGCAGGGCCCTCTCCCTGGCGCGGTACGAGATCTTCCTCTACACCGCCCGGCGGCCGGAGCATGCCGGAGCTGCCGTGGCGCACTGGCGTGGAAACTTCATTCAGCTCCTGGAGCCGATGATGGCTCAGATGGGAGCCGTCGATCCCGTCGGCGCGGCCAGGTTCTTCATGTCCGCGTTCGACGGTGTCCTGCTGGGCCTGCTGATCAATCCGAGCGGTATGGACGGCGGTGAACTGGCCACATTCCTGACCCGCCTCCTGCGGGCGGTGACCGGAGATGCCTCGGCCACTCACTGATCGAACAGGTGAGTGGCCGAGGGGAGGTGACTCGCCGCCGGCTCACGCCGAGGCGCCAAACGCCGCCTCTCGCTGCCGCTGGAGCCAGCCGCGCATCAGCCAGGCGACCGGCGCGGCGGGCAGCGCCTTGCGCTCCACCGGAGTCGTGGCGGCCGATGCCATCCACGGCGGCATGAACCTCAGCGTCCACTTCGGCGCCGACTTGACCATCTGGCGCTCGAAGACGTCCCATTCCTTCTTGCCCAGAGCGGGCTTCAGCCGGCCGTTGAGCTCACGCTCCTCGTCGGCGGTGTGCACCACCAACAACTGCCGCAACGTCGCCGTCTTGTCGGCGATCTCGGCGAGCACCGCCGGGTCGTCACCCGCCGAGCCGATGGTCTTCTGTAGCTGATGGAGCAGTTCGGCCAGCTCGTGGTGCTCGGAGGTCATCAGCTCCAGTGCCTCGGCCGGGGCTCCGCGGTCGCGCAGCATCGGCCACAGGACGTCGTCCTCGCCCTCGTGATGGTGATCGATGAGTTGGAAGACCCGGTCCGCGTACTGGATGAGGGCCGCCGTCCGCCGATCGTCCGGTCTCTGCGACAACTCCCGCGCGGCGTCGCTGATCTGTTGCAGGTCGCGCGCCATCGCCCGGTGGACGACGACCATCACGAGATAGCCGTTTGCCACCGGTTCGGTTGTCGTGCCCAATGGTCTGCCTCCTTCGATTGGTTGGGGAAATTCTAACTGCGCTGGTGAGCTGCTCGGGGGCCCTAGAAGTCCACCGTGGCGGTGACCGGCAGGCGTTGCTGCTCCAGCAGCCACCGGGTCTGGAACCGCTGGATCTTCCCGCTCGGCGTCCGGGGCAGTCCGTTCCTGTTGACGAAGAGGCAACGAGTCAGGGCGATCCCGCACTTAACCCGAATGGCGGCCGCGGCCTCCGCGGCCACCAGTCCCGCGTCGCTCGACGTGCGCTTCAGCTCCGCCAGCAGGACCAGGCCCGGGCTGACACCCGGCTCGTCCAGCACCACGGAGCAACCCTCCCGCACCGTGCCGAGACTCTCCACCGTGGCCTCCAACTCCCTGGCGTACACCTTGCGACCGCCGACGGAGAGCATGTCGTCGGTCCGGCCCACCATGTACAGCTCGCCGTCGGCGAGGAACCCGAGATCTCCGGTACGGAGGCGACCGCCGGTGAACACTCTCGCGGTCCGCTCCGGATCGTTGTGGTAGCCCTCGGCCAGACTCGGTGACCTGACGATGATCTCCGCGAGCCGGCCAGGCGCCGCCGTTTCCACAGTCACCCCCGTACACGGCCGGCCCACGGACACCACGACTGTGGCGTGCTCGTGCTCCGCGGACGTCTCGACGATCCGCCCGTCGGCCAGCTCGACCGCGTCCAGGACAATCGTCCGCGGCTTCTCGCGGTGGTCGCAGGCGGTGACCGCCAACGTCGCCTCGGCGAGGCCGTATGCCGGCATGAAGTGTTCCATCCGCAGCCCGGACGATCCGAAGGTCGCCACCGCGGCGGCCAGCACCGCGTGGTCAACGCGTTCGGCACCGAGTACGCACACCCGCAGCGCCAGTTGCTTCGACAGCGGATGCCTGCCCTGTGCCCTGGTCGCCAGATGCAGCCCGGTGCTCGTGCCCGCGGTCATCGTGATGCCGTGCTCGGCGAGGTCGCGGAACCAGCTCCGGGGTGACGAGAACAGCCGTTCCGGCGAGGAGAGCCAGATGTCGCTGTCGAAGCCGAAGGTGTACAGCAGGCAGCCGAAGATGCCCATGTCGTGGGAGAGCGGAAGCCAGGACGCCACCCGTTCCGTGCGATGCTCCGCCCCCAGCATCGAGTGGATCATGGAAAGCTGGCGTGACACCGCGTCGGCCGTCAGCGCGCAACCCTTCGGCCGTCCGGTGCTTCCCGAGGAGAACTGGATGAAACAGATCTCGTTGCCGGCGGGCAGCGCCGGGTCGATGCGCTCGCCGGGGCCCGCGAGCGAGGCCCAGGACCGCGTGGTGACCGCGTCCGGTGGTTTGTCACCCAGTTTCGCGCGCACGTCGTCGTCGAGCAGCAACAGATCGGCGTCCAACTCGTCGATGATCCGGTTCACCAGCCCGGCGTACTCCTCCCCGCTCATCCCGCGGCTCGGCAGCGGCAGCGAGGCGACCACTCCCCCGGCCAGCCACACGGCGAGCAGTCCGGCGACGGCATCCGCCGTGTTGGTGAGTACGCAGGCAACCCGGCTACCCGGGCGTACACCCTGCTCGCGCAGGTGGGTCGCGGCCCGGTACGCACGGTCGATGACCTCGGCCCAGGGCAGCTCGGCCCACTGCCCGTCCACCCAGGTGCGCAGTGAACGGCGGGGCCGACCGCTGGTCAGCATGTCCCAGATCAGCACGATGACACCACTGTCACTCCACGTCCGTGACGGCCATGACGTGCGTCCGGTCACGATTGGCGAGCGGAATGTCCGGGGCGACCGGGAACGACACCCCGCGGTCCGCGGCGGCCGCGACGAGGCTGCCACCGGCCGCCTTGATCGCCATTCGTTCCGGGTCGATCCGGATCACCTTTGTCACGAGGTGCACCCGCTCCAGGGCCCAGACGACTGACGCGGTCAGGTCGATCTGCCACCAGAGCAGACCGTGCCGGGCGGAGCGGGGGAAGGCGTGGTGGTTGTTGTGCCAGGCCTCGCCGAACGAGGGCAGGGCGAGCCAGGCCACGTTGCGCGACTCGTCCTCTGTCGGGTACGCCCGCTTGCCGAAGTAGTGACCGACGGAGTTCACGGCGTACGTGATGTGATTGACCAGGAAGATCCGGACGAGCCCGCCCCACAGCATGCCGGTGAGGAACGCCGTCACGCTCTGCCCGATGGCCGCGCCGATGATTCCCGGCAGCACGATGCCGGCCAGCACGATGCCGACGAAGTGCTCGCTGATCCACCGCATCGGCTTCTCCCGCACCAGGTCGGGGCAGTACCGCATCGGACTGGATTCCAGGTTCTCGTTGAACAGCCAGCCCAGATGCGCGTGCCAGAGGCCGGCCATCATGCCGCGGAAGCCGGGCTCGAAATCGAGATGCGGACTGTGCGGGTCACCGGGCCGGTCGGCCACCCGGTGGTGGTGCCGGTGGTGCGACACCCAGATCAGGGGCGGTCCCTGCCCGGCCATCGAGCCGACCGTGGCCAGCGAGTACCGGATCACCTTGGTCGTCTCGAAGGCGCGGTGCGCGAAGAGCCGGTGATAGCCCATCGAGATACCGAGCCCGCAGAGGACGTACATGGTGGCGAGGGCGGCCACGTCCGACCAGCCGAACATGCGGTTCCACAGCAGCGCCATCGCGGCGGCGATGCCGAACAGCGGGATGACCGACGCGGCCAGGATGAACCAACGGTGTTCTCTGCCGTTCATGCGGCGTCTTCCTTTCTGGTTCGGGCGTCCGCGGCGGCGACCACCCGGTTGAGTCGATCCATGCGGGTGGCCAGGGACATCAGCCCTTCCAACCGGAACGCCGGAGGCTGCCGGCCGTCGACGTCCGTGAAGCCGTACTCCGCCGCCAGGTCACCGACCGCGAGGGTGCTGCCGGAGTGGCGGACCAGGTCCGGATCGGCCATCAGGGCGGCGACGGCGCGGCCGACGTACTGCGGCGTGTGCATCACCGCGGCGGGCCCCTCGCCCAGCGCCGACCAGGCGGCCTCCACGCGTTCGGTACGCACGAAGCCGGGCAGCAGGCTGACCGCTGCCACCCCGTGCCGGGCCAGTTCCCGTGCCATCCCGAAGGTCTGCCGGGTGGCCGCGAACTTGCACGTGTCGTAGGCGACCTGGCCGAGGTAGGTGTCGCCGTCCTGGTAGCTCATCGACACGATCAGGCCGCGCTTCGCGGCGACCATCAGCCGGGCGGCGTGCTGACTGGTGACGTACTGGCCGCGCAGCGAGGCCGCGAACAGGTCGTACCGCCAGGCCGGTTGCTTCCAGAACGGGGCGTCGAACTTCGCGTCGGTGGACCGTTCGTACCCGGCCCAGGCGTTGTTGACCAGCAGGTCGACCCGCCCGTGCCCGTCCTCGACCCGATCGAACAGTGCGGCGATCTCGCCCTCGTCGGTGTGGTCACAGCGCACCGCGACACCGGTTCCGCCGGCCTGGGACACGGCGGCGGCGGTGTCGTCGACCGTGCCGGGAAGGTCCTCGGTGGTCGGTTTGCCCTTGGTGCTGCGTCCGGTCACGTACACGGTCGCACCGGCCGATCCCAGCGCGATGGCCACGCCCTTGCCCACCCCGCGGCTGGCGCCGGTGACCACGGCCACCACGGACCGCAGATCGGGTGCTTGCCAAACGTCCTGCACATTCTCCTCCGTCAGTTGGCCGCGGCCAGCAGGCTGCGCCGGAACGCGTCCTTGTCGCCGATCTCGGGCAGTCCGTACTCCTCGACGAGCTCGCTCATGGAGCTCGGCAGGATGCCGCCGCTGGCCGCGGTCACCTCGCTGACATCGCCGAGGACCTGCACGAACCGCCGTGAGGACGGCGGCAGCGCGTTCAGTTCCGCGTCGTCGAGGTCGGCGGGATGAACGATGCGGGGGATCCGGATCCGGCGGCCCGTCGACCGGGCGTGCTCGATGAGGAGATCGACGGCCTCGTCGACGGTCATCGCCGCCTTGCCGTAGGTCAGCCAGAACTGGCGCCCCACGTCATCCCGGCGGATCGCCTCGGCCACCGCCTTGGCGCACAGATCCTGTGCGACGACGTCGATGAGGTTGCCCGGGTGCGCCGGGAAGACATCGGCGCGACCCCGGCCCACCCAGTCGGCGACCAGTTGGACGATCTGTGGCTTGCTGGTCCAGCCGGTCGTCGAGTGGCCGATCAGATTGGTCGGCCGGTACACGCTGTGCGGTACACCGGACTCCGCGAGCAGCAGCTCGGATGCCCGCTTCGACAGTACGTAGTTCGTGGTCACGTTGTCGGGGCGCAGCCGCACGGGCGACTCGCCGGCCAGCGCGGCGACGAACGCCGTACTGATGTAGTGGACGGAGGCCCCGGCGGCCCGCGCGAAGTCGATGACGTGCCTGGTGCCGGCGATGTTGACGCCCTCGTAGTCCTCGGCCGGCCGTCCCCACTCGGTGAGCGCGGCGGAGTGGATGACGGTGCCCACGCGGCGCGTCAGGGACTCGTACACCTCCGGTGGGAGGCCGAAGCTCGGACGGGAGATGTCACCGGTCACCACCTCCGGCCCGGCGGCGGGCAGCCTGCCGCGCCGCAGCAGGCAGATCACCGGTTGACCGGTCAGTTCGGCCAGCAGGGCCTGCCCGACCACCCCGGCGGCTCCCGTGAGCAGGATGGCTCGCGCGGTCATCTGTTCGCTTCCCTCCACTCGATCAGCCGGCTCATCGCCCGTACCCCGACGAAGGCGAGCGGCTCCGGCGGGAAGCGAGGCTCCCGGCCGTTGACGAAGAACAGGTTGGTGAAGTCGGAGTCCTTCTCCAGTACGAGGTCGCGCAGCACCTTGCCGCCGAGGTGACTGGCGGCGATGCCGTTACCGCAGTAGCCGTAGCCGTGGTAGAGGCCCGGCTGGCGGCTGCCGAAGTGCGGGACGAGGTCCCGGGTGATGTCGACACAGCCGCCGTACGTGTGGCTGAACCGCACGTCGGACCACATCGGGAAGTAGCGCGCGAAGGACGCCCGCAGATCGGCGAAGACCGCTGCGTCGCTTGCCCGCTGAGCACCCATGTCGCGGCGGAGGTGGTACCGGGCCGGGCCACCGGCCCACATGACGCGGTTGTCGGCGGTGAACCGACCACAGTTGAGGAAGGTCCGGGCCTCCACCAGGCCTTCGCGCCGGGGCCAGTGCACCCTGGCCCGTTGCTCGTCGGTCAACGGCTCGCTGACCATGGCGTAGCTCCACACCGGGAGGACCTGACGGCCGTACCCGGGGAGCCGGTGCTGTGCCGCGCTGGTGGCGAGCACGACCTTCGGGGCGTCGACCCGGCCGTGCGGTGTGCGGACCCGCCAGCCGCCGGCTGCGGGCTCGACCGCGTCGGCCGGCGTCTGTTCGTACACGGCGACGCCCATGGCGCGTACCGTCGCGTACAGACCACGGGCCAGTTTGAACGGGTTGACGATCGCGCCTCCGGTGAGCACGGCGGCCTGGATCGCCGGCGACCCGATGTGTTCCCGCGCCGCCGCGGCGTCGAGCACTGTCATCTCGAACCGGGGGCCGATCCGCGCGGCCAGGGCCTGGCCCTGCTTGAGCCGGTCGACCTGGGCCCGGTTCACGGCCACCATGAGGTAGTTGTTGGCCTCGTAGTCGGCGTTGACGCTGTGGCGGCGCAGGAACCGCCCGATGTCGAGGATCGACCGGCCGATGGCGTCGCACGCCGCGGCGGCCCGCTCCGTGCCGTGCAGGCGGACGATCTGTTCGAGGTCCTTGCCGATCGTCGGCGTGACGAAGCCGTCGGCCGTGCCCGATGCGGCACCGCCCACCAGGTCGCGTTCGACCACGCAGACGTTCAGTGCCGGAGCCTCCTGTTTGAGGAGGTAGGCCGTCCACAACCCGGTGAAGCCGCCGCCGACGATGCACACATCCGCGGTCGTCGTGCCCGCCAGCGGCGCGGCGGGGGCGTCCGTGGTGCCGTCCTGCCAGAAGATCGGGCTGCGGCGCGGCGTCGAAGTCCGCGTGGCCATCACACCGCCTCGTAGATCACTCGGGCCAGGCCCAGGTGCCGGCGCTGGAACTGTTCGGCGGCCGCGCTCAGGTAGCGCTCGTAGTCCGCCACCACCTCGGGCCCGACGATCGCGATCGCCTCGCTACGGTTGCGCTTCAGCCGGCGCAGCCATTCCTGAAGGGTCGACACGTAGTGATCCGGATCGTTGCGCACGGAGACCACCTCGAACAGGTTCTCGCTGGCCTCCACGAGTTCCGTCATGGTCGGCAGGACCGACTCCGGGAAGATCGTCTCGATGATGAACATCATGTCCCGGACCGTCTGCCGGTCCATCCGGTTGTTGTTGCCCTTGACGTTGGTTTGCAGGGCCAGCCGATTGCCGGGCTGGCGCATCGACTCGCGGCAGAACTCGAAGAACGAACGGTAGGCGCGCATCCGCTCGACCCGGGGCAGGTCGAACCGCGCGAAGTGCTCGAACGCGCCGATGGACACAATGGCGTCGTACGGCGCGTCCGGACGGTGATCGATCCAGTTCTCGACGCGGACATCGAGGCCCGGCGGCTGCGCCTGGTCGCGTACCCACTCGGCCTGGGAGGGACTCAACGTCAGGCCGATCGGCTGCCGCACGCCGTATCCGTACCCCGCCCGGCGTAGCGCACTGCCCCAGCCGCAGCCCACGTCCAGCAGCCGCTCCGCGATGCTGGCCCTGGCGCCGTTCAGCAGGTAGTCCAGCTTGCGCTGCTGGGCGCGCTCAAGGGTGTCGCCGGGTTCCCACAGGGCGCAGGTGTAGGTGCGGCTTTCGTCCAGCCACAGCCCGAAGAACTCGTTGGAGACGTCGTAGTGGTGGGTGATGGCCTTGGCGGTTGCTCCGAGGTACGCCGTCGTCATGACTGGGTTTCGGTCAGGGCGGTGCTGTTCGCCAGTTCGACGAGGTCGCCGATGGTAACGATGTCGGCTGCCCGGCCGGCGTCGAACTCGATTCCCAGGCGGTCCTCGATGGTGAATACGATGTCCGCCGTCTGCAGACTTGAAAGGCCGATGTCGCGAAGTGAGGAATTAGCGTCGAGGCCGTGGTCGGCGTGGCTGCCGAGCTTCGCGTTGATCAGATCCACGACATCCTGAACCGTAACCGACACAGTGGTCTCCCCAAATTTTGGTTTCTAACTGAATTAACTCAGTCGATCCTGTGGTCAGAGCCTGACACGGAGGGCCGGGCGCGGGCAAGGCCGTATAGCTGCGGTTGCGGGAGTGCCCAGCCGCTAATTACGCGCTTGTCGCCATTCCCTTGTTTAGCCACCGTAAGCCGTTGCCTGATCTCGCCGCCCTGTGGTTACGTGAGCCGTTCAGCGAGCGTCGGGCTCAGGTGAGGGGTTTGTAATGGCATATCAGAAAATTGAATTAGCGGAGATCCCGGGCCTTATCCGGTGCGAGACGACGACCCGGGACGAGGGATTCGCCCTGGCCGCCGACATGACGCGTGCCGTCTATTCGCATGAGCAGATCTACGGCCAGTTCTGCACGCTCCAGGACTACATCGACGCGCCGATCGACGAGGTCTACGACTACCTGGCCGACATCCAGAACCTCAACGAGTGGACGTACAGCACCCGGGGGTTCGACGAGACGGACGAGGCCGGGTTGTTCGTGGGAGTGGACACCCTGGTCGACGACACGAAGATCTACATGCGAGTCCAGGCTGACCCGCAGGCCCGCACGCTCGACTACCACTGCGCCTGGGACCAGGGCAAAGACCTCTGGATGGTCTATCTGATCAGGCTCATCGACGCGAATGTCGTTCTCAACCGGCCGGGAACGGTCCTGGTGTGGACGAACTGCCACCACCCCAACTACGACAAGAACCCGTACCCCGAACTCTCGCCGAGCCCCAACCGGACCTGGGTCGGTGACATGTGGGGTCTCTTCTACGCCGGCCACGCGGTGGAGCTGGCCAATCTCAAGGCGATTCTGGAGCGGCGGCACGGGAGCGGGGCACGGCAGGTCGCCCAGTGACCACCACGCCGGTCAGTATCGTCGACATCGCCCGGTATCTCCCCGGCGAGCCGGTCGGCACGGAGTACTTCGCCGAGCGAATCGCTCCGGACAGCAGGCTGAACTGGGAAAATCCCATGTTCGTGCCGCCGAAGTCGCGACATCTCGTCGATCGGGACACCACCGCCGCGGACATGATCGAACGGGCTGCGGACACGCTCTTCGCCAGGTTGGGCGGGCAGGCCCGCCGGGACGTGGACATCGTCCTCACCAACGTGCTGTTGCCGGACATGCCGCACGCCGGTGCCGGTGCGACGGTGGCACACCGGCTCGGTGCGAGCCCCAGTTGGGTCCTGGACATCCACAACGCGGGCTGCGCCTCGTTCGTCGTGATGCTGCGGCTCGCCAAGATGCTCATCGAAACGACGCCGGCGCGCTCGGCCCTGCTCTGCAACGTGCAGAACTCTGCCGGACTGGTCTTCACCCAGCCGAACAACCTGCGCAATCCGCCGTCGGCCATCCCCGGCGACGGCGCCGCGGTGGCCTACGTGACCGCCTCTGCCGAGTCGCCGGTCCTCGATGTCGAGGTGGTGAACCGGCCGGAGGCGGCGCCGGACATGCAGATCGAGCGCGAGGACGGCAGCCTGTACTGGGAGCCGGGCGAGGCCGAACTGAACGTGAAGTTCACCGAGGCCAGCGTTGCGAAGATCATTTCGCGGGGCAACCGCCTCGTCCCCGAGGTCGTCGAAACGGTCTGCCAGCGGATCGGCGCCAAGACCAGCGAGATCGACGTCCTCGTCACCAACCAGCCGAACCGGATGTTCCTCCGCAACTGGTCCGAGGCGCTGCAACTGCCACCGGGCCGGCACCTGGACACCTTCGACCGGTACGGCAACCTGTTCGGTGCCGGAGCGCCGATCACGTTGTCCCACGCGATCGAGGAGGACACGATCCCGGCCGGCGCGCTGGTCGTCGTGGCGGGCTTCGCCCATGCCGGAGACCTGGCGGCAGCCGCGGCCCTGCGGTGGAGGGCCGCGGCATGAGGACGATCGCCGGCGCGCTCATCGACGCCCTCGACGACCTGGGCGTACGGCACGTGTTCGGGGTAGGCGGGGCCAACATCGAGCACGTGTTCGACGCACTGCACCAGCGGGGTGCCGGCCGGATCAGCTCGTTTCTGGCCAAGCGGGAGGACGGCGCGGCGTTCATGGCCGACGGCATCGCCCGGGCCTACGGCACGCTTGGTGTGTGCTGTTGCACGTCCGGTGGCGGCATGATGAATCTGGCTGTCGGGCTGGCCGAGGCGCACAACGACGGGATCCCGGTGCTCGCCCTGGTGGGTCAGTCGCCCGCCGTCTCCGACGGGCTCGGCGCCTTCCAGGAGTCCACCGGCCGGCCCGGCACGGTCGACGCGCACGGCCTGCTGCGGTCGATCACCAAATACACGGGCCGGATCACCGGCAGCGACGACTGCTGGGTGCAGTTGCGGGCGGCGCTGACGGCGGCCCTGTCCGGCCGGCCCGGCCCGGCGGCGCTCCTGGTGCCGCGGGACGTGTTCGCGGCGCCGGCCGGCCCGGCACCGGCGGACTGGCCGGCCGGGTTGTCGGAGTTCGCCGCGCGCCAGGAGGTGCCCCCGGAGCCGTTGCGGGAGATCTTCGATGCCTTGAGCCGGGCCGTCGCGCCGGTGCTGCTCCTCGGCCCGGAACTGCGCTCGTCGCCGGACGGGGACGCGGTGGTCGCCTTCGCTCGCCGGGCCCGCATTCCGGTGGCGACCTCGATGTCCAACCGCGGCGACGTCGACGAGGACGATCCGCTGTACCTCGGCGTCGTCGGCGTCGCCGGCCACCCGTCGGTGCACCGGTATCTGCTCGAACAGGCCGATCTCGTGGTGGCGGCCGGCTCCGACCTGGGTTTCCTGACCCGGGGCCCGATCCTCGACCTGAAGCCCGACCGCGTGGTCGTGATCGCTCACGACGGGTCGGTCGCCCGCCGGTCCGCCTCGGCGGACCTGGTTCTCGAGGCCGATGCCGGTCGGATGTTCCGGGCCCTCGGCGACCTGCTCACCGCTGAGCCCTTTCAAGCCCCACCATTCGAGTACGAGCTGCGCCACTACACGCCGGAGCTGGAGGTGGAGAGCGTCGTGCCGGCGGAGGACTCCCTGCTGGCCAGCGAGGCGATCGACCTGCTGGGCGAGTACCTGCGGCCGGGTGACCGGGTGCTCACCGACGCGGGCAACTGCGGGGCGGCAGCCGCCCACCTGATCACGCTCCCGCCGGGAGGGCGGGCGTTCACGGCCTTCGGCATGGGCGGGATGGGGTACACGGTGCCCGCCGCGATCGGCATGCAACTGGGAGCCCCCTCCGGGCGCACCGTGGTCATGCTCGGTGACGGCGCCTTCCTCATGAACGGCCTGGAGATCCACACGGCGGTCGAGTTGGGCCTGCCGATCCTGTACGTCGTCTTCAACAACGCGGGACACGCCATGTGCGCGTCCCGGCAACGGCAGATGTTCGGTGGCCGGATCGAAGGCTCTCTCTACCACCCGGTGGACGTCGTCTCGGTGGCGCGAGGACTGGGGCGGCCTGACGATCTCTGGGTAGGTTCCGCCGGGGCGCTGCCCGAGCTGCGCGCACTGCTGGCGGATTACCACGCGGGCCACGACGATCGGCCCGGGGTGCTGGAGCTGCGGCTACTTCGCGACGAGATTCCGCCCATGATGCCGTTCGTGGCCGCGGACGCACCCACCCATGCGCTGACCGGGCGGCGGGTGCGTCCGGGAGACCGATCATGACAGCCGGCCGAGTGGTGATCGTCGGTGCGGGCCTCACCGGTCCGCTGCTCGGCATGCTCCTGGCGCGTCGTGGCTACGAGGTGGACATCATCGAGGGCCGGCCCGACCTGCGGCTCGGCGGCGAGCGGACGCTGCGGTCGGTCAACCTGACCCTGTCGGAACGTGGCCTGCGCGCGCTGCGCGAGGTGGGGCTTGAGCAGGAGGTGATCACCAAACTTGGGCAACCGTTGCGCGCTCGTGCCGTACACCTGGCGAGTGGCGCGGTCAATCTGCTGCCGTACGGGCACAACGGAGAGCAGGTGCTCTACGCGGTGTCCCGTGCCGGGTTGTCCTCCCTGCTCGTCGACGCGGCGGAGAACTGCCACGGCGTACGGTTTCATTTCGGGGTGAAATGCCTGGAGGTGGACCGGACGGCGCCCGCAGTGGTCGGGCTGGAGACGGCCACCGGCCGGCGTCGGCGCTTCACCGGTGATCTCGTTGTCGGCGCCGACGGCACCCATTCGACGGTCCGCCGGTACGTCCAGCACGGCGCGTTCGCCGACCTCCAGATGCACTACGTGCCCTGGCGGTACAAGGAGATCGTCATCAAGGGGGAACTCGACCCGACCGTGCTGCACGCGTGGCCCCGCGGGGACCGGATGATGTTCGCCCTGCCCAACGTGGACGGCACGTTCAACGGTGTGTGCGTGTTGCCGGCCGGCGGAGCGGACGGCTTCGACGCGCTGGACACGCCGGAACGGATCCGTCGCTGCTTCGACGAGACCTTCGGTGACGTCTCCAGGCTCATTCCCGACCTGGAGGAACAGGTATCCAGAAGCCCTGTCTCCGCGTTTCCGACCATGCTCACGTCGCAGTGGTACCACGGCGACACGGTGGTGCTGGTGGGCGATGCCTGCCACAGTGTCGTGCCGTTCTTCGGGCAGGGAATGAACGCCGGGTTCGAGGATTGCCTGGAGCTCAGCCGGTGCGTCGCGGAAACCCCCGACCGGGCGACCGCGTTCGCCACGTACCAGCGACGCAGGGAGCCGCAGAGCGCGATTCTGGCGAAGCTGTCCCTCGACAACTTCGCGGAGATGCGCGAGTCCGGTCCGCAGCACCGGGTGGCGGCCCGCAAGTATCTGCTGCATTGGCTGTATAGGCGGTCAGGTGGCCGGATTGTGCCCATATACACGATGATCGCTCACTCTGCCGTGCCGTATATGGATTGCGTGGCGCGGGCCGAGCGGCAGGACCGCCTGTTGCGCCGCTGTGGCGCGGATATCGCCGTTTCCCTGATAACGATGGCGGCGATGGCGCGTCGAGTGTGGCAACGTGCCTGGCAAGGCGGTCGGGCCGAGAGAGCGGCCGCTCGCGCGGGCCGATGGTCGAGGGTTCCGCTCTGAGGCCGAGCCTGCCATATCCGCGCTTTCGGCTTGGTATCACTGCGGGAAGTCGTTACCGTGCCACCATTCAGGGTGGATTGATCGTTTCACGTTCCATCCGGAGGGGGCCCCGGGGGAGCCGACACTCTTGATCAAGAGAGATGGGGGGCGCAACCCGGGGTGACTGGAACACGAAGTTGATCAATTCCAGTGCAGGTCGCGGAATTCTCAACGCGTAGAAGATAGCTCCAATCGGGGATGGGGATATCCATTGCAGATGGTTCGGGAACTCGACAAATTGGACCGTGATCCGAGGCTGGGGAACGTCTATCCCAACCTGGCTTTGAATGTGGAGACGATGCTGCGGCGACTGCACGGCCGGATCTCCGGCTGCTTCGCCCGAGCGGAACCGCGGGAACGAGCGTTGCAGTACCTCCTCGGCCTCGCCGGGGGATCCGGCGTCGATGCGGCCGGCCGACGGAATGTCGCCAGCTACTCACGCGAGGCACGCGCGGACGGCGCACAGCGACTGCTCACCACCGCGCAGTGGGACGACGCCGACGCGCGACGCAAGCTGCGCGAGGTCGTCCGGTCCAGCGTCGGAGCGGCGGGCTGCCTCTACGTCGTCGAGGCGACGTTTCCCAAGAAGGGCAACGCCCCGGCCGGAGTGGATTATCAGTACCGGCCCGAGAGCGGGCGGGCGCAGAATTGCCAGTGTGCGCTGTTCCTGCTGCACGTCACGCCGGATATCCGATTGTTCATGCTGGACCTCGACCTCTACCTGCCACCCGCCTGGATCACCGACCGCGACCGGCGGGCGCGCGGACGGATCCCGGACGGCCTGACCTACCGGTCGAAATCAGCGATAGCTCGGGACCTGATCCTCTCTGCCATCGACAGCGGTTTCCGACCCGACCGGGTCTACCTGTCCTTGCACTGCAGGGACAACCCGGGCGTGCTGGAAGCGTTGCAGCAGCGTCAGATCCCGCAGCTGGCCGGCCTCAGCCTCGACGACCTGAGCAGGGTGGCCCGGATCGACGCGGCGGTGCCGGCGATGCGCGACGACGCACGGCGTTCGGGTGAGACCGCACAGCGCGGCCGTGAAGCTCTCCCGCGCGGCCCCGTCACCGTGCGGTTCGCCCCGGCGAGCAGCCGGGATGGCCGCGGTGCCAGCCCTTACCAGGCCAGAGCGGGCTACTCGATGTTCACCAACGACGTGGTCCGCAGCATCGCCGAGCGTCGCTACGTCGAGCGGCGCTGGAAGGACATCCGGAGCGACATCCGGATGGACCGGTACGAGGTGCGCAGCTGGCGTGGCTGGTACCGGCACATGACTTTCGCCATGACTGTGCAGCTGGCCAACGAGCTGACCCTGACCGGTCCGGCTGACGGAGAACTCGGAGCCTGACGTGGACAACGACATGATCCTCAAGCTGGCGGCCGACAACGTCGAGTACGGCGATGTCGACCGCCTGGTGAACATCTACTGGGCACTGTCCAGCACCCTGGTGCAGGGGGTAGCGGGGGACGTGGTGGAGGCCGGCTGCCATGCCGGCAACACGAGTGTCTTCCTGCAACGGCTCATCGAGGAGTTCGCACCCGAGCGCGAGTTACACCTCTACGACTCTTTCGAGGGCCTGCCGAAGCCGAGCGAACACGACACGTTCCTCACCGAGGGCGCGCTCAAGGTGGATCTCACCGACCTGAAGGCCACGTTCGAGAAGTGGGAGCTGCCGCTCCCGAACGTCCACGCCGGGTGGTTCGACGAGACACTGCCCACCCAGCTGCCCGACCGGGTCTGCTTCGCCTATCTCGACGGCGACTACTACGAATCGATCCAGGTCAGCCTCGAGCACATCTACCCGCGACTCAGCGACGGCGGCATCCTCATCGTCGACGACTACTGCGACAGCGGGCGCAATCCGCAGGCGTTCGACCGGTTCTCCGGCCCGAAGCGAGCGTGCGACGAGTTCTTCGCCGACAAGCCGGAGAAGGTGTCCGTGCTGGTCGGGTCGGGCGACCTCGCTTTCGGCTACATCCGTAAGGGCTGGGTGGCGCCCCCGGGGCACTGATCAGCCGACGCCATGCACAGAAACGGGGACGAGAGTCTTGGGGCACTACCGCAGCAACGTACGGGACCTGGAGTTCAACCTCTTCGAGGTCTTCGACACCGGAACCGGCCGGGGGCCGTTCGCGCAGACGGACGCCGACACCGCGCGGCGTCTCCTACGGGAGACAGCGGCGCTGGCCTCCGGGGCAGTGGCCGACTGCTTCGCGGACGCCGACCGCAACCCACCGGTGTTCGACCCGCAGTCACACAGTGTGACGGTCACGCCCTCGCTGGCCCGGATGTACCGCCAACTGTGGGCCGATGACTGGCACCGTCTCATGCTCCCCACCGAGCTGGGCGGGTTCGGCGTGCCCCCCAGCGTCCAGTGGGCTGCGGTCGAGCTGCTGGTCAGCGCCAACCCGGCACTGCACCTGTATTTCAGCGCCGCGCCGAACTGCGCCGCCATCATCGACCGTACCGGCACCGAGGAGCAGCGGCGATGGGCGCGGTTCATGGTGGAGCGGGGCTGGAGCGCCACGATGGTGATCACCGAGCCCGACGCGGGGTCCGAGGTCGGTGCTGCCCGGACCCGGGCGGTCCGGCAACCCGACGGCTCCTGGCACCTCGACGGGGTGAAGCGGTTCATCACCGGCGGTGACCACGACATCACCGAGAACATCCTGCACCTCGTCCTGGCCCGCCCGGAGGGCCCCGGCATCACGTCACGGCCGGGCACGAAAGGGCTGAGCCTCTTCCTCGTGCCCAAGTTCCTCTTCGACCCGGAATCCGGCGCTCCCGGGGCACGCAACGGTGTGTACGCGACAAACCTGGAGTCGAAGATGGGCATTCGCGGGTCCGCCACCTGCGAGTTGTCCTTCGGTCAACACGATGTGCCGGCCCAGGGCTGGCTCCTCGGCGACGTGCACGAGGGCATCGCCCAGATGTTCCAGGTCATCTCGTGGGCCCGGATGACGGTCGGCATCAAGGCCATCGGCACGCTCTCCACCGGCCACCTGAACGCCGTCGAATACGCCAAGCAACGGGTGCAGGGCTCGGACCTGCGGCGGATCTTCGAGAAGGGGGCGCCGCGCATTCCCATCGTCGACCACCCCGAGGTACGACGTTCGTTGCTGCTGCAGAAGGCGTACGCGGAAGGTCTGCGGGCGCTGTACCTCTACGCCGCCACACTCCTGGACCAGGTGGAGGCGAACGAGGGTGACGTGCGGCTCGCCAGCAGCCTCAACGATCTGCTGCTGCCGCTGGTGAAGGGTGTGGGCGCGGAACGGGCCGCAGAGCAACTGCAACACGCCCTGCAGATCTTCGGCGGCTCCGGCTTTCTGCAGGACTATCCGCTCGAACAGTACGTGCGGGACCAGCGGATCGACTCGCTCTACGAGGGCACGACCGCGATCCAGTCCATGGATCTGCTGTTCCGCAAGATCGTCCGGGACAACGCGCAGACGCTGAACGCGCTGATCAGCGACATCCGCGCCTTCAGCAGCGGCGAGGCCGGCAACGGCAGGCTCAAGGAGGGACGGGGCTTTCTGGGCGAGGCGGCCGACGACATCGAGGCCATGCTCGCCAAGCTGGCCGAGCGTCTCTTCGCCGTGCAGAGCGACCCGGACCAGATGCTGGCCGTCGGAGAGCACACCGTCCGGTTCATGATGAGCATCGGTGACCTGGTCATCGGCTGGTTGCTGCTGCGCCAGGCGGATGTCGCCATCGTCGCGCTGGACGCCGGGGCGTCGGGGCCGGACGCCGACTTCTATCGGGGAAAGGTCGCGGTGGCGACGTACTTCGCGACAACGGTGCTGCCCGAGCTGTCCGTGCGGCGCCGGCTGGTGGAGAACAGCGGCGGCACCCTGATGGCGATGAGTGCCGCGGAACTCTGACGACCGTTCGCGACCGATCCGGCCCCGCCGCACCCACCGGTACGGCGGGGCTTTCGCCGAACCGCACCCGGCAAGCTCCATCAACCGCGGCGGGGACCGGGATCGAGGACGTTCACCGGAGTGCCGTGCTGCTCCGGTGCTCGGCGACCACGGCGGGGAACCGGTCGATCTGTTGTACCGCGGTCAGTGCGGTCTCGATGCCGGCCTGGATCCAGGCCGGTGTCACGGAGCAGTGCTCGCCGGCGAAGAACAGACCGCCCTGCGCGCGGATGGCCTGAGCGGCGTCCTGCTCGAGCTCGGCGCCGGTGAGCCCCTGCCGGACCGCCGCGCACCCTCGGCTCCAGCGCCGTTCTCCCCAGGCGATGCTGACGACGTCCTGGATCATTCCCGCGGCCCGCAGCTCGGGGTGCATCGCCGTCAACTCGTCCACGACGATCCGGTGCCGCTCCTCGACCGAGAGCCGACCGAGTTGGTCGGCGTCCTCGGCGATGGTGTAGCTGCCGAGAAGTGCCGCCCCACCGGCCGGATCGGTGATCGGAGCCGGGTAGTAGGTCTGCCGGATGCTGCCGCCCGATGCTGATCCGCCGCCGACGGTGCGGTGCCGGTTCCAGAAGGCCTCCGCGCAGAGCAGCCCCACCTTGGTGGCGGACCCGTAGTCCAGCCGCTTGATGGTCTCCACCTTGTCGGCGTCGAATCCCCGCAGCGGGAGGTTCCGCAGAACGGAGAAGGGGAGGGTGCAGAGGACGACGGGGTAGGTCACCGCCGTCCGCCCCCGCTCGGTGGCCAGCCCGACCGTCACACCCTCCGGACGTACGTCGATGGCGGTCACCTCGTGACGCAGGTGTATCCGGCCCGGCAGTCGGCTCGCCAGACCGTTGGGTAGCTGATCCATGCCGTGGGGAAGGCACACCATCCCGGTGCTGAACCTGCGCAGAATGTCGTCGAGGAAGCCCTTCAGGGCACCGCTGCAGGCGGCGCGAAGCTCTGGGTGCCGGCGGAACGCCGCGCTGAGGTCGGCGCGTCCGTCCCGGAGAAACGGTGTCACGTCCAGGCCGCCCACCACGTCGAGCAGACCCGCCAGATCGGCGCGCATGATGTCGCGCTGTTCGCGTGGCGCCAGCGCCCGCACCATGGCGTGCATCCAGCCCACGAAGAGCAGTGCGTCGGACCGGTGGGCCGCTCCCGGGCAGGATCGTGCCGTCTCGCGGACGAGTGCGTCCGCGGCATCGCGTGCCCGCACGAACCGCGTGCCGATACGAAGCAGATTGTCGGGATCGGTGAGAACGTTCGTGAACGGACGCAGTTGGTCGCTCAGGCCCAACTCGTCGATGTAGCGCAGAGTCAGCTCGTGGTCGCCGGGGATCCGCATCGCGCCGAGTTCGACCACCGGTCCGGCGCCCTCGCCGAACCGGTGGGTGAATATCCGGCCACCCACCCGTGAGTCGGCCTCCAGTACCACGACGCGGTGCCCACGGCGGGCGAGTTCGTACGCCGCGACCAGCCCGGCCACACCGGCGCCGAGCACGGCGATCGTGGCATCGGCGACGTCGCCCCGGCCCGGTCCTGCGGTGAACCTCTCCATGCGCGTGAACCCCGATCGCACGTCGGTGATGAGGAAGGGTGAATCTGCGGCGCGGGCGCGGCTGTCCACAGTCGGTCACGCCGCGGCGCCGGGCACGCGGATGGTGGGAGAACAGCTGAATGCCGAGCTCGTTCCCGAGACCTGATCTGACAACTGATCGCCGGCGGGGAATAGCCGAGCGCGGTGGCGGCAGGGTCCATCCGGCTGGCCTCCACTTTTGCGACGAATGCCCTCAGCTCGCGTTTGTGCACAGCACTCCCCGGGTCGTCGCTGCGCCATCCGCGATGGAACCGCCCTGGGCAGTCTAACGTGGTCGCGCGGGAATCGGTGGACCCGTCATCGTCAATTCTCGAAGTGCGTAAATGGTGGACTCGTACGCACTTGGAGAGTCCGTTCGATGTCGGTCCGACAGCGGCCCGGCGCCTGCCGACGTGCCCGCGTTCCGCGCCGGAGCAGAATAGGGGAACATCGCCGTTGACCGGCGCATCTGCTTGCACCGCAACCTTGTCGCCCAGCCGCGGGCCGACCGCGCAGGGTGGAGCTCCGGGAGCCGTTTTGGCCCTGCGCCGCCACCGGGCTTCACGCGGGGAGGGCCTGCCGATGACCGGCCACCCATTCATCCTTGGCCCGCAACACGATTAGCACCCGGGATGCGCGATGACCGTATTCGTTTCGCGCATCCTTCCTCAGTTGTGGCTCCTATGGGATCGGTTAACAATTTCGGATCGGACGTACTCGGAACGCAAGGCGGTGTTCCTGGTGAGAGGTCAACGACGTGCAGTAAACCTGCCCGGCGACTTACCGTTTTGTCGGCGGCCTGCGCAGCACCGACGTGTCGGGCGGCGACTGCGGGCAGCTGCCGCTGTCGTTGAGGGAAAGCGCCCCGGCCACGGCGACTTCGTCAACTCCCCGACAGATGACACCGGACGGTTGGGCCGGGATGGGAGATTGGGGGCCGGCGAGCAGTCCAGAGGGGAAACGGTTGCGCCCTCGATACCGCGCGGTCGTCATTGTGCTGGTGATACCGCTGATCACCGCGGTTGTCGGTGTGCTCATCAACGTCGCGACGGCCGGCGTCGAAGTGAAAGGCGCATTCGGCCGCATCGCGATCTGGATGGCGCTGCTCCTTGTCAGCATCGTGGGTGGCGCGACGGCTTGGCGGCTCGGGCGCCCGGCGGAGAAGGACCCGGTGGGTCGGGCCGCCACGTCGCTTCGGCGGGATCTGCAGCGGCGGTGGATGACCGATCCGGTGTGGCGGAGCGTGCGCGACGGCGACCGGTTGCCCGTCCGCTGGGACGCCGCCCCCACCGCGCTCTTCCCGGCCAACAATCGGGCCTGGCAGGAGCGCAAGCACCCTGGGGACGGCGCCCGCCTCGCCGCGTTGGTGACCGCCACCGGCGCACCGTCGCGTCTGGTGGTCCTCGGCGAAGCGGGCAGCGGCAAGACCGAGCTGCTCGTCGGCGCCTTCCAGGCGCTGCTGGAAAGGTCCGGCGACGACCGGCGGGTCCCGGTCTTCGTCCCGATGACCGCGTGGCGATCGGCGGACGACCCACGGCGCTGGCTCGTGGACTGGCTGACCACCAACCACGGCTTCCTCAGACAACCCGTTTCCGGCGAGGACGGACGGACGCTTGCGCACGCGCTCGCGGAGGACAACCGGCTGATCTTCATCCTGGACGGGTTCGACGAGATCGCGCCGGAGCACCGGGCCGACGTGTTGCGCAGCCTCAACACCCTCCCCTCGGCCTGGTCGGTCATGTTGAGCTGCCGGACCTCGGAATACCAGGCGCTGCGCAACGTCGGCAGAGTGCTCACCGACGCTCGTGGCATCGTGATCAAACCTCAACGGCGAGAGCAGGTGATGCGCTACCTGAAGAACCGCAGCGAGTCGCCCGAGCGGTGGGCCGACGTGGAGAATCGCATTCCACGGGCCACCGTCCTGACGAAGGCGTTCGAGACGCCGCTGATGGTCACGCTCGCCGACGCCATCTACAACGCCGAGCCGAGCCGCAAGGACGGCAGCAACGTCCCCGAGCCGAGCGACCTTCTCGCCTACCAGGACGGCGCCGCGCTGGCGCACCACCTCCTCGGTGACGTCGTGACGGCACGGTATCCGACGGACCGCTCCAGCGGATGGCCCCGGGTCGGGCAGGCCCGTCGGTGGCTTGGATACCTGGCCGCCGCGACCGACTCGGACGACATACGCTGGTGGGACCTGCCGGTGCCAGCGGCGGCAACCCAGGGCGTGTGGGTCCGCAACGTGGCAACGGCGTTCGTCGTCGTCGCCTGGACGGCCCTGTCGGCCGGCCTCCTCAACGAATGGATCTTCACCGAGCCATACACCGGCGTGACCCACGCGCTGCGGATCTCCGCGGCGGCACTGCTCGTGTACCTCGCCATCCTCTATCTGACCGGCGCCTACAGCGACGCGGTCCTGGCGTCTGTCGGTGCCTACATCGCCGGCTGCCTGAGTGGCACGTACGACCTGGCGGTCGTCATCGGGCTCGTCGTCGGCTTCTCGTGGCGCTTCTCCTGGCATGACGAGCTTCCGCGGGTGCGTCGCGGCAGACTACGGAACGCGGTGCTCGTCGGAGTGGCGGCGGCGGTCGCCGCCGCGGCGATCCGGGGCGCCGGCGGGCTGTTCCCGTTGACACCCTCACTGACCACGGGCTTCGCCAGCGGCTCGGTCGACGGCTTCACCAGCCGCTGGGACGAGGAGGTCAACGGTTTCCTGGCGACCGGACTGGTCGTGACACTGACCGCCTGGGCAGGCCTGATCGTCGACCGTGGGCGGGTCGCCCTTCGGGTACGGGGTTGGCTCGCTCGTCCGTTGGTGCACGGGTTGGCGGTCGGTGTCGTGGTCACCGCGGTCAACTCCTGGGCAGACCGCTTCGGCAAGGTGGAGCATGCCTGGCTGATCGCCCCCGCCGACGGCTTCGCCGCCGGACTCGCCGTGTGGTGGGTGTCGCACTGGATCCACCTGTGGTCCGAGCCCACCAGGACACGTCGGCTGCCCCGGCCGCCATTGGCCAGCGTGGTTGTCGGAGTCGTGGCCTGCATCCTCCACACCGTCGGCTACTCCACCCGCACCGACATCCACTTCGGCTGGTCCCGCGCCCTGTCCGAAGCGATCTGCAGCGCCGCGCTCGTCTGGCTCGCTCTCGACCTGGCCCGGAGGACACCCGGCCGCGGAGTCGACGGGACTCCCCCGCCGCCGCGTCACCTTCTGCGCTTCGCTCCCGCCGTCGCGATCGCACTCCTTGCCGGTGCGCTCGACGCGGTCTCCGCGGGCGTCGCGCGGGGCGTCGCGACCGCGGTCGGCATCGGGCTGGTGCTGGTCTTCCTGACCGCGCGGCGGGCACAGCGCCACGTCGAGACCAGTGCCGCAGGTGCGTCCCCGGTCGAGGTGGGCATCTTCGCGCTGTCGCTCGTCGGGATCCTCGCGGGGTTCGCGTACGGCGTGCTGGTCGGCGTCGTCGCCGCGCTTGGCTGCCGGGTGGCGCGGGACATCGCCCGTCGCCGACAGCCCTCCGGCGCCTCGCCCCGGCCGTCGTTGCGCGGCGCGGGAGCCGGCATCCTGCTCGGCAGCGTGCCGCTCATGGGCGCCGCCTACAACGGCACCGCGCCGGTGTGGCTGCTGGCCATCGGTGTCACCAGCGGTGTGGCCGGCGCATTCACCTTCGGCGTCGACGCGCGCGACCCGGAGCGGACGGCACCCGTGTCCCCGCTGGGCTCGTACCGGCAGGACCGGGCCGCGTCGCTGTTCCTCACCGCGGTGGTGGCGCTGGTCATCGGCCTGGCCGTGGTGGCGCGCGCCATGTCGGTCGTCGGCTCCGTCCCCGTCGCGCTCCTCGCCGGGCTGGGCACGATCCTCACGTACGGAGTGTCTGCCGGACTGGTGATCGCCGAGACGTCGACGCGGTTCCCGACCTTCCTCGTGGCCCGCATCCGGTTGGCCTACCACGGGCTCCTGCCGTGGCGGTCCATGACGTTCCTCGATGACGCGCACCGCGCGAAACAGATGCTGCGCAGCTCGGGCGCCGCCTACCAGTTCCGCCATCGGGAGTTGAAGGAGCGGCTTGCCGAGGATTCCCCAGGGTGAGTAGGCGCTGCGGGACGTCGAATCTCTTTGCTGCGACTGGCGGGAATCTTGGCATCCCGCGAATATCCGCTACCGGACAAGATCACTATTTGTGACGACGCCGCCCCCGTCATGTCGCGGTCACATACTTCCCTCGCCACGACAATCGATGCAGGGGAAATCATGAATGCATCTGGAAGGAGGCGCGTCGCCTGGGCTTTGGCTCTACTGGTGTCGCTGCTGTCGAGTGCGATCGGGACGACACCAGCCCACCAGGCGAAGTCCCCGACCAATATCAGGGGCCGGGAGGCGCCACCATCCTCCGCAACTACTTCATCAACGGATACGTCCTGTACAAGACCGCGACCGGTGTGGGCGAGGGACGCCGGTGGGGCAACAACCAGATCGTCTGCTGAGACATCGGGTCAACCCCCGCGCGGACGCGGCCGGGGTGTGGGTGCGCTCGGACCACAGGGCGGCGGCGAGTTGCGAGCGGGCGGAGTTGCGGGTGCACACGAACACCACCCGCCCCACGCCGGTCAGGGGCGCGGGGTGCAGTGCGGTGCGGGCTTCGGGGCGCAGCCGCAGGTAGGTGCGGCGCCGGTCGCCCTCGGAGCGCCCGCGGACGACGAGGCCTGCCTCGGTGAGGACTTTGACGTGGTGGGCAACCAGGTTCGTCGGCATCTGCAGGTCGTGGGCGATTTCTCCGGGCGAGGCGTCGCCGAGGGTGAGCGCGTCCACGATCGTCAGGCGCGCCGGGTCGCCGAGCGCGGCGTGGATCCGGGCACGCCCCTGCAAGGAAGCAAGCTCAGTAGTCATTGACTCTACAATTACTGAGCTATCGTGCAAGTGTCAACGGACGGCCGGGTGGCCGGGGGTCGCCGCGACGCCACCGCGCTGGCCGAGCGCCTAACCGGCGCGGGTCGCCGGTCAGGCCTCAGGCCACGGGGGCCGGTTCGACGCTGAGCAGTCCGGCGAGCTGGCGCAGGATGGCCGGCCGGGCCCGGTAGTACACCCAGGTGCCGCGGCGTTCGGCGTCGACGAGGCCGGCCTCGCGCAGCGTCTTGAGATGGTGCGAGATCGTCGGCCCGGTCAGGCCGAAGGCCGGGGTCAGGTCGCAGACGCACGCCTCCCCGCCCTCCGCGGAAGCGATCATCGACATCAGCTGCAGCCGCACCGGGTCGCCGAGCGCCTTGAACGCCGGCGCGAGCACCGCGGCGGTCTGCGCCGGCACCCGGCTCTGCGCCAGCGGCGGGCAGCACGGCGTGTCGGCGGTGAGGTCGATGACGGGTAGCAACCCGGCCTGCTTTGACATGCCTCTAGGTTGACAGGTGTCTAAGCAGCGTGCAACTCTCTGATTCGACGAACGTCAAGACAGACGTCGTGGGAAGGGGTCGTCATGTTCGGCACGGCACGGCGTTCAGCCCAGGCCCAGGCGGGAGCGCGGTTCTGTGACTCCTGCGCCCGGGTGTCCACCGCGGCGCAGCGGGCGCAGCGGCGCTACGACCAGGTCCGTGACACCGCCTACGCCCTGATCGGCGTCCGGTAACCCCCTGATCGAAAGGTTGTGTGATGAGCGAGAACACCCAGACCAGCCCCGCGACGGCGGGCGGGTTCGCCGGTGATCCGGGCGCCGCCCTGGAGGTGACCGGCTCCGGTTCCTGCTGTGGCAGCCCCGCGCAGGCGGTCGGCTCGATCCTCCCGCCCGCCGGGCAGTCGCCGACGGCGGGACCGTGCTGCGGCAGCCAGCAGGCCGCCGAAGCGGCTGACTCCTGCTGCGGCACCGAGGCGAAGAGCGCAGCCGTCACGACGGGTCAGGGGTGCTGCGGATGACCGCCCCGTCGGAATCGGCCGCCCACCTGGACGCGATACTGCCGCTGGTGTCGGCCGAGCGGATGGCCTGCACAGTCACTGCACTCGCCTCGGCTGAATTCACTGGCCGGCGGGTCGGCACGGCCGGCGGTGCCGCCGCCCGCGCCTGGCTCGTCGCGCACCTTGCCGACCTCGGCGCGATGGTCGACACCGACGACTTCCCGGTCCGCGCCGTACCCGAGCTGTACGCGGCGCCGACGGTTGTCTGGGGCGAAGGTGCGACCTCGACGCGGCTGACCTTCGGCCGCGAGGTCGCGGTCCACTGCGCCTCAGCCGACACTTCTGAGGTCAGGCGTGGCCCGTTGGGTGTGGCCGACAGCGGCGACCCGACCGGCCGATGGCTGGTGGTGCCCACGGGTATGCACCTCTCCGACGCCGCCCACGCTGCCTCGGGCGCGGCGGGTCTGCTGGTGAGCCGGGCTGTCGACGCCGACGGCTGGCAGTACACGCTCCTCGCCGGCCCGGACCCGGGACCGCTGCCCATCCTGACCCTCGACGCCAGCACCCACCGCGCCGCCCTGGCCGCCGCCACCGGTGCCGGCTGGTGGAGCGCCAACACCCCGCTGCACCGCCGCGACGTGACAGGCGCCAACATCCACGCGAGGTTCCCGGCGGCTGAGCCGGGTGGGATCGAGGTGTTGCTGACCGCGCACTACGACGGCGTCGGCGACCATCCCGGCCTGCGTCAGCCCGGCGCGTCGGACAACGCCAGCGGCGTCGCGGTGGTCCTGGAAGCCGCTCGAATCCTAACCGCCGCCCGTCCTGCAGGGCTCGGGCTGGCGGTCGCGCTGCTCGACGCCGAGGAGGTCGGTGCGTTGGGCTCGGCCCACCACAGCCAGCAGCTGCACGTCGGCGACGTTCGGCCGCTGATCATCAACGTCGACGGCGCCGGGCTGCTCGACCAGGCCGCCGCGGTCGAGGCCGGCGGTCCGGCCCACGCGCTACTCGCCCTGCTCGACCAGGCCGGGCGGCACACCGGCCTTCCGCTCGCCGCCGGGCCGGTCGCCTCCGACAACCGCCGCTACGCCGCCGTCGGTCTCGCGGCGGTGGGCATCGGCGCCGGCATGGCCGGCTACCACAGCCCCGCCGACACCCCGGACCGCGTCGACCCGCACACCCTCGACGCAATCGCCCGCCTCGTTGTCGCCACCGTCCGCCTGGCCGCTTCCGCCCCCGCCACAGATTCATCGTCGACCTGACCAACCCCCGACGCTGATGCTCGGCCGCCGCCTACCCGTTTGCTTCGACAACTCTCCAGACAGAGGAGACACCTGATGAACGCCCCGGACGACCTGCCCGTCGTGGTGATCGGCGCCGGCCCGGTCGGCCTGGCCGCCGCCGCGCACCTACACGAGCGTGGCCTACCGTTCCTCGTTCTGGAAGCCGGCGACACCCCCGCCGCCGCAGTACGGCAGTGGGGACACGTCCGGGTCTTCTCCCCCTGGCGCTACAACATCGACCCCGCCGCCCGCCGCCTGCTCGACGACGCCGGGTGGGTCGCCCCCGACCTGGAGGGCCTGCCCACCGGCGCCGAGCTGGCCGACGACTACCTCCAGCCCCTGGCGGAGCTGCCGCAGCTCAAGCCGCACCTGCGCTACGGCGCCCGCGTCGGGGCGATCAGCCGCCTCGGCCTGGACCGCCTGCGCACCACCGGCCGCGACACCACGCCGTTCCTCGTTCGCCTCGCCGACGGCGAGGGGATCCACGCCCGCGCCGTCATCGACGCCTCCGGCACCTGGGGTACCCCGAACGTCCTCGGCTCCTCCGGGCTGCCCGCCCGAGGCGAGGCCGATGTCGCGGCGCACCTCGACCACGCGTTGCCCGACGTCCTCGGCGCCGACCGGGACCGCTTCGCCGACCGGCACACCCTCGTCGTCGGCGCCGGCCACTCCGCCGCCAACACCCTGCTCTCCCTCGCCGAACTGGCCGAATCCGCCCCGGGCACCGAGGTGACCTGGGCGATCCGCACCACCTCACCGGCGCGCACCTTCGGCGGCGGCGACGCCGACGCGCTACCCGCCCGCGGCGCGCTCGGCTCCCGGCTACGCGCGCACGTCGACGCCGGCCGGATCCGCCTGCTCACCGGGTTCGCCGTGTACGCCCTCACCCCCACCGACGGCCGGGTCAGCGTGGTCGTGCGCCACGCCGACGGCAGCGAAGAGCAGACCACCGTGGACCGCATCGTCGCGGCCACCGGCTTCCGCCCCGACCACTCGATCGCCGCCGAGCTGCGCCTCGACCTTGACCCGGTCCTGGGTGCCACCCGCGCCCTGGCCCCGCTGATCGACCCGAACGAGCACTCCTGCGGCACCGTGCCCCCACACGGTGTCACCGAGCTCACCCACCCTGAGGTGGGTTACTACGCCGTCGGCATGAAGTCCTACGGGCGGGCGCCGACCTTCCTGATGGCCACCGGCTACGAGCAGGTCCGCTCCGTCGCCGCCGCCCTGGCCGGCGACTGGAGCGCCGCCCGCGACGTCCAACTCGACCTACCCGAGACCGGCGTGTGCAACAGCAACCCGGACGAGTCGGCGACCGGCGACAGCTGCTGCGGGCCCGCGCCATCCGTCGAGCCGGCGGGACGCGGACTGGCCACCGGCATCTCCGGTGGTCTGCTGGCCGCGCCGCTCACCCTGGTCCGCCTCAACGCCGCACCCGCCGACACGCAGGCCGGCAGCTGCTGCGCCAGCTGATGCCCACCACCACGACGGCGCCCGCCGACCCCACCGTCGGTGGGCACCACCGCTGGCGCATCGTCGCCGCACTCGCCGTCACCTCCACCATCGGCTACGGCACCCTCTACTACGCCTACGCCGTCCTGCTCACCCCGATGGCCGCCACCCTCGACACCTCCACCACCGCCGTCACCGGCGCGCTCACCGCCTCCGTCCTGGCCGGCGCCCTCGCGGCGATCCCCGTCGGCCGGTGGCTGGACCACCACGGTGGACGGGCGCTGATGACGGCCGGCTCGATCACCGCCACGGGCCTGTTGGTGGCCTGGTCCCAGGTCCACACCATCGAACAGCTCTACGCCGTCATGATCGGCATCGGGATCACTGGCGCGATGGTCCTCTACGAACCCGCGTTCGCCGTCATCGTCGCCTGGTTCACCCCTGACCGGCGCGCCACCGCCCTGCTGGTCGTCACGATCGTGGCCGGGTTCGCCAGCACCATCTTCATGCCCCTGACCGGGCTCCTGGCCGACCACCTCGGCTGGCGCGGCGCGCTGCTCGTCCTCGCCGCCATCCACGGCACGGTCACCGTGCCCCTGCACGCCCTCACCATCCGCCGGCCCCGGCCGGCAACGACCACGGCACCCGCCGGCACCGAGCGGTCCGGGCACGCCCAACGACGCGCCGTCGCCCAGACCGCGATGCGCGATGCCCGGTTCTGGATCCTCGCCGCCACCCTGATCGCCCACGGCGCGGCAACCAGCACCATGACCGTGCACCTCATCGGCTACCTCACCAGCCGCGGCCACCCGGCCACCATCGCCGCCACCATGGCCGGACTGCTCGGCGTCCTCTCGGTCACCGGACGACTCGTCCTCACCGCCGCCCGCCGACACCTGCGCGTCACCACCATCGTCGCCGCGGTGTTCGCCACCCAGGCCGCCGCCGTGCTCACCATGCCCCTGCTCGCCGGCACCCGCACTGGCGCGATCATCACCGTCATCGGCTTCGGACTCGGCTTCGGCATCACCAGCCTCGCCACCCCCGCCCTGCTCACCGCCCGGTACGGCACCACCGCCTACGCCACCATCGCCGGCCGACTCGCCGCCCCCGTCACCATCGCCAAAGCCGCCGCGCCCCTCGCCGCCGCCACCCTCCTGCACACCACCGCCGGATACACACCACTACTCGCCGCCGTCGCCGCATGCTGCGCCCTCGCCGCCACCGGCATGCTCACCCGCGCCACCACCACGGCGCCGAACCCCAGCGTCTGATCTCGCCGGCCACGGCGGCCGGGGGCCGCCACGGCGGCCTTCGTCGATCAATTGGGCTTGCATCCGATACCCGGGTACCGGCTTACCGTCATCGGTATGACCGCTGACGACCAGACATGGGTGCCCGAGGCGTGCACCCTGCCGAGCGGGCAACAACCGCTGCGGCTGGCCGAGTTCGACGACCTGTTCACCACCGCCCTGCGAGGGCAGCAGCGCCTGTCCCCCACCCACCTGCGGTGGCGCCTCGACCCGGCCGCCGAGACGACCGCCCGGGACCTGACCGGCCGGGAAAGCTCCTGCTGCTCGTTCTTCACCTTCACGATCACCGCCGACACCGGTGTGCTGCGCCTCGACGTGCAGGTGCCGGCCACGCACGTCGACGTCCTCGACGCGCTCGCCCAGCGGGCCACCGCCGGGATGACGGCGTGAGCGGGCTGCGCAGCGGCCAGGTCGCCGCAGCGGCCGGGGTGAACCCGCAGACGCTGCGCTACTACGAACGCCGGGGCCTGCTCGCCGAACCAGAGCGCACCCTGGGCGGGCACCGCCTCTACCCCGCCGAAGCGGTCACCGTGCTGCGGGTGATCAAGGCGGCGCAGGCGCTCGGGTTCACCCTCGACGAGGTCGCCGACCTGCTCGACGCGGGCCGACATCGCCACGGCCGCCACCCCGACACCGGTCTGCGGCTCCGCGCCCGCACCAAACTCGCCGAGATCGAGGCGAAGATCGCCGACCTGCACGTCATCGCCGACACCCTGCGCGCCGCGGTGGACGCCGGCTGCGACGACCTCGTCACGTGCGCCGGCCAGCCGTGCTGCCCCATCCCGTTCGCCACCATCGCGGGGGGAGCCTCCGATGCCGAAGCCCGTTGACCGCGGGTCGCAGAGCGTTACGACCTTGGTATGGATCGGAAACAGTGCCCGGCAAGCATCGGACGGGTGAGCGCATCGTCTATGATCGATACGCACTGTCCCTACTGCGCCATGCAGTGCGGAATATCCCTGACGACCGGCGACGGGCCGCCTCGACTGGCGCCCACCGAATTCCCGGTCAACAGGGGCGGTCTGTGCGCCAAGGGATGGACGGCTGCCGACCTTCTCGACCACGGTGACCGGCTGCTGAGCCCGCTCGTCCGTAAGGATCCCGCCGACCGCACCAGCCCGTTGCGACCGGCAGGCTGGGACGAGGCCCTGGACCGCATCGTCGACGCCATCCGCGCCAGCCAACACCGGTACGGCCCGGACAGCGTCGGGGCCTTCGGTGGCGGCGGGCTGACCAACGAGAAGGCGTACGCGCTGGGCAAGTTCGTCCGGGTGGCGCTGCGGTCGGCGTCGATCGACTACAACGGCCGGTTCTGCATGTCGTCCGCGGCGACCGCCTCGAACCGCTCCCTCGGGATCGACCGTGGCCTGCCGTTCCCCCTGGCCGACATCGCCCAGGCGCAGGCCGTGCTGCTGGTCGGCGCGAATCCGGCTGACGCGCTGCCGCCGTCCATGCAGTACTTCGACGCCGGACGGGCCGCCGGTGCGCGGCACATCGTCGTCGACCCCCGCCGTACGACCACCGCCGGGGGCGCTCACCTCCACCTGCAGCCACTGCCGGGCACGGACCTCGCACTGGCGAACGGGCTGCTGCACATCGCGATCCGCGAGGGCCTGGTCGACGAGACGTACGTGCGTGACCGCACGAGCGGTTTCGACGCGGTCCGGGCCACCGTGGCGGCGTACTGGCCGGACCGGGTGGAGCGGATGACCGGCGTACCGGAACGGGACCTGCGGGAGACGGTACGGCTGCTGGCGACCGCGACGTCGGCGATGGTGCTCACCGCTCGCGGCGCCGAGCAGCACAGCAACGGCACGGACACCGCGCAGGCGTACCTCAATCTGGCCCTCGCCCTGGGCCTTCCCGGACGGCCCTTCTCCGGCTACGGCACGATCACCGGGCAGGGCAACGGGCAGGGTGGCCGCGAGCATGGGCAGAAGGCCGATCAACTGCCCGGCTACCGACGCCTGGACGACCCCGCGGCGCGCGCACACGTCGCGGCCGTCTGGGGCATCGACCCGGACGAGTTGCCCCGGCCCGGCCGGTCGGCCTGGGAGATGCTCGACCGGCTCGGGACCGACGACGGAGTACGCGTGCTGCTCGTGCTGGCCAGCAACATCGCCGTGTCGGCCCCGCACGCCAACCGGGTGATGGACCGGCTGCAGGCGCTGGACCTGCTGGTCGTCTCCGACATCTTCCTCTCCGAGACCGCAGCCGTGGCCGACGTGGTGCTGCCCACGGCCCAGTGGGCGGAGGAGGAGGGCACGATGACGAATCTGGAGGGGCGCGTCATCCGCCGTAAGCGGGCCCTGTCGCCGCCGCCGCAGGTCCGCACCGACCTACGGATGCTCGCCGACCTCGCCGGCCGGCTCGGGCGCGGCCGCTACTTCGACGACGATCCGCGCCGTGTCTTCGACGAGTTGCGCCGGGCCAGCGCCGGCGGGACAGCCGACTACGCCGGAATCACGTACGAGCGCATCGAGGCGGAGCAGGGGGTCTTCTGGCCGTGCCCGAGCGAGGACCATCCCGGCACGCCACGGCTGTTCATCGACCGGTTCCCGACCGCCGACGGGCGGGCGAGGTTCTTCCGGGTGGAGCACCGCGATCCGGCGGAAGTGCCCGACGCCGACTATCCGTACGTGCTGACCACCGGCCGCAACATGCAGCAGTACCAGAGCGGCAACCAGACCCGCCGGGTCGGCGCCCTGACCATGGCACTGCCGGACGCCCGGGCGGAGCTGCACCCGGATCTCGCCCGCCGACACGGCATCGCCGACAACGACGTGGTGGAACTGCGCAGCCGACGCGGGCGGGCGCTCTTTCGGGCGCGCCTCACCAACGGCATCCGCCGGGACACCATCTTCGCACCGTTCCACTGGGCCGGCAGCTCCGCCGTGAACGCGCTGACCGACCCGACGCTGGACCGCCACTCGCGGATGCCGGCCTTCAAGGCCTGCGCGGTGTCGATCGCCCGCGCGGGCGGGCCGGACGACACCGACCTGTTGACCAACCCACCGCCCAATCCAACATCTCAATGAGCAAGGGAGCGTCGCTGTGCACACCACTCCCCGTTTCTTGCAAGGCGTCTACAACTTTGAGGGCAAGGGCCTCGACCGGCCCGGCCTCGTCGACGGCTCGCTCAGCTACGTGGTGCCGGGCGGCGTCGTCGCCCAGCCGGTCTACTTCCGCGGCGGCAACGCCAGTGACGAGTTGATCTGTGTCCTGCTCGTGCGCGACGGCCAGCCGATGCGGTACTTCCCGATCGGCGCCAAGTCCGACGTCCACGTGCCGCTGCGGGTGGTCGAGGACCTCGACTCCGGCACCGGTCTCGAGCTGCACGTGGCGGCGCCCGCCGGGGTGTCCGGCACCGTGATCGTCGACCTGGGGCTGGTCGAGGTCTGATGGACGCCGTCGACAAGCGCCGGCGCCTCGTCGTGGTGGGCAACGGGATGGCCGGCGCCCGCACGGTCGAGGAGATCCTCGAACGCGGCGGGGGTGACCAGTTCGCCATCACGATGTTCGGCGAGGAGCCGTACGGCAACTACAACCGCATCCTGCTCTCCAACGTGCTCTCCGGGGTCGACGACGAGTCGGGCATCTTCCTCAACGACATGTCGTGGTATGCGGAGAACGGCATCACCCTGCACGCCGGCACCCGGGTCACCCGCATCGACCGCTTCGCGCGACGGATCTACGCGGACGACGGCACCGAGACGCCGTACGACAAGCTGATCATCGCCACCGGCAGCCGGGCGTTCGTCCCGCCGATTCCCGGCCTCCACCGCCCTGGGCGCGGCTACCACCAGGGAGTGTTCGCGTTCCGCACCATCGACGACACCCGCAACATGATCCGGTACGCCCGCGAGCACGAGCGCGCGGTGGTGATCGGCGGCGGCCTGCTGGGTCTGGAGGCCGCCCGCGGCCTGCAGAATCACCTGGCCCACGTGACCCTGGTGCACGCCGCCGGCCATCTGATGAACGCTCAGTTGGACGCTCAGGCGGGCGCGATCCTGCGGCGCAGCATCGAGCGACTCGGCATCGAGGTCGTTCTCGGCGCGCACACCACCGAGGTGCTCGGCAAGCACGCCGTGACCGGGGTCAAGCTCAAGGACGGTCGGACCATCGCCTGCGACGTCGTCGTCGTGGCCGCCGGCATCCGGGCGAACGCCGAGATGGCCGCGACCAGCGGGCTGCCGGTGGAGCGGGGCATCGTCGTGGACGACCAGATGCGCGTGCAGGACGAGGTCGACATCTACTCGGTCGGCGAGTGCGCCCAGCACCGCGGCGAGACGTACGGCCTGGTGGCTCCGCTGTGGGAGCAGGCGCGGGTGCTCGCCGACCACATCACCGGGACGAACCCGAAAGCGGCGTACCACGGCTCTCGGCTGGCCACGAAGCTCAAGGTGGCGGGCGTGGACGTCGCCTCGATGGGCCTGAAGGAGGCGGAACGCGACGACGACGAGACGATCGTCTTCGCCGAGCCGCGCAAGGGCGTCTACAAGAGCATCGTCATCCGCGACGACCGGCTCGTCGGCGCGACTCTCCTCGGCGACGTGCGGAAGGTCGCGTTCCTCATGCAGGCCTTCGACCATGGGCTCGCCCTGCCGAAGGAGCGGGTCGAGATGCTGTTCGACCTCGGCGCGCCGTCGGCAGACGTGAGTGCCGCGGAGCTCGGCGACGACGTGCAGGTGTGCAACTGCAACGGCGTCACCAAGCGGGCGCTGGTCGGCACCGTGCGGGGCGGCGTGAAGACGCTCACCGGTGTCATGGACGCCACCCGCGCCGGCAAGGGCTGCGGGTCGTGCAAGGGCCTCGTCGCCCAGATCGTCGAGTGGGCCGCTGACGGCAGGGTCGAGGACGACCCGGCCGCGAGCTGGTACGTCCCCGGTGTGCCGATGCCCAAGGCGGAGCTGATGGCGGTGATCCGCGAACACGGCCTGAAATCCGTCTCGGCGGTGTTCGACACCCTGGTGCCCGGCGGCGAGGAGGACGCGAAGAGCAAGATGGGCCTGGCCTCGCTGCTGCGGATGATGTGGGGCGACGAGTACGTCGACGAACGCGACGCCCGCTTCATCAACGACCGGGTGCACGCCAACATCCAGCGCGACGGCACCTTCTCGGTCGTCCCCCAGATCAAGGGCGGCGTGACCACACCGGCCCAGCTCAAGCGGATCGCCGAGGTCGCCGAGAAATACTCCGTACCACTGGTGAAGATCACCGGCGGCCAGCGCATCGATCTGCTCGGCATCCGCAAGGAAGACCTGCCGAGGGTGTGGGCGGACCTCGACATGCCGTCCGGGTACGCGTACGGCAAGAGCTTCCGGACGGTCAAGACCTGCGTCGGCTCCGACTTCTGCCGCTTCGGCGTCGGCGACTCCACAGCTCTCGGCATCGCGATCGAGGACCGGTTCAAGGCCATCGAGGGCCCCGGCAAGATGAAGCTCGCCGTCACCGGCTGCCCCCGTAACTGCGCCGAGGCGTACGTGAAGGATCTTGGTGTGGTGGCCATCGAGGGCGGCAGGTGGGAGATCTACGTCGGCGGGGCCGCCGGCGCCCACGTACGCAAGGGGGACCTCCTCGCCGTCGTCGACTCGCCCGACGAGGTCATCACGCTGACCGGCCGGTTCCTGCAGTACTACCGGGAGAGCGCGAACTGGTTGGAACGCACGTACGCGTGGGTGCCCCGGCTCGGCATCGACCACATCCGGGCGGTGGTCGTCGACGACAGCGACGGCATCGCGGCGCGGCTCGACGCGGCCATGGCTGCCTCCGTCGCCGCGTACCGGGACCCGTGGCTGGAACGGCGGGACCCGGTCACTCCGGGGCAGTTCCGCACCTCCCTGCCGTTGACGGTCCTGCCTCAGGTGCCGGTCCGCGAAGCCGTGCCGGTCTCGGTCCCGGGACCGGTGGTGCCGTCGATCGGCTCCGCCGTGCCGGGGGGCGGCTCGGCCGGCAACGGGCACGGTGGCAACAGCCACGAGGCGCGCGGTGGCAACGGCCACGAGGGGCGCGGCGACAACGGGACCGGTGCCGGTCCGGCGTCCCCGAGGCGGGCGTGATGGCCAGGCTCGTCGCCGTGGAACACCGGCTCGGGCCGGTCGACGAGATCCCCCTCGGGGAGGGGCGTGCCTACGCCGTGGGTGACGAGATGATCGCCATCTTCCGGCTGCGTGACGGCAGCCTGCGCGCGCTGTCGGCGGTCTGCCCGCACGCCGGCGGGCCGCTCGCGGACGGCCTGGTGGACATGCGGGTCGTCGTCTGCCCTCTGCACCAGAACACCTTCGAGTTGGCGACCGGCTGTTCGACCACCGGACAGCCCCCACTCACCGTGTATCCGGTCCGCGCCGACGCCGACGGACGCCTGGTGGTGGGTCTGCCGCCGGCCTGAGGAGCGAACCACTCACGGTGTCGAGCGGACCGAGGACTCACCTGGGAGGAACCATGACCACGGCCGTGCCCGACAGCATCGAGCAGGACCGGCGCAGCCGGACCCTTCGCGGACACTGGATCGACGACTGGCGGCCCGAGGACCCCGTCTTCTGGCAACGCCGGGGATCCCGCATCGCCCGACGCAACCTGATCTTCTCCATCTTCTCCGAACACATCGGCTTCTCCATCTGGACGATGTGGTCGGTCCTCGTGCTGTTCCTCGGGCCGCAGTACGGCATCGACCCGGCCGGGAAATTCCTGCTCACCGCCGTGCCCGCACTTGTCGGGTCGGTGCTGCGGATCCCGTACACCCTTGCCGTGGCCCGGTTCGGCGGCCGCAACTGGACGATCATCAGCGCGTCGCTGCTGCTGATCCCATGCCTGTTCGGCGCCTTCCTGATCCGACCCGGCGTCTCGTACTCGACGCTGGTGCTCATCGCCGCGCTGGCCGGGGTCGGCGGCGGGAACTTCGCCTCCTCGATGGCGAACATCAACGCGTTCTACCCCGACCGGCTCAAGGGCTGGGCGCTCGGCATCAACGCCGGCGGCGGCAACCTCGGCGTCGCCGCGGTCCAACTCGTCGGCCTGTTCGTGCTGGCGGTCCTGGGGGCGGCCAGTCCCGGCATCGTCGCCGGCATCTACCTGCCGGCGATCGTGCTGGCCGCACTCGGGTCCGCGATGTTCATGGACAACCTCAGCCAGGCCCGCAACGAGAAACGGGCCATGCGGGACGTCACCCGCGAACCGCACACCTGGATCATGTCGCTGCTCTACATCGGCACGTTCGGGTCGTTCATCGGCTTCGGGTTCGCCTTCGGCCAGGTGCTTCAGGTGCAGTTCGCCGACACCTTCAACACTCCGGTGAAGGCCGCGTACCTGACGTTCCTCGGACCGCTGCTCGGCTCGCTCATCCGTCCCGTGGGCGGTGTCCTGGCCGACCGGCTCGGCGGGGCCCGGGTCACCTTCGTGAACTTCGTGGCGATGGCGGCCGGCGCGTCCATCGTCCTGCTCGCCTCCCAGCAACGTTCGCTGCCGTTGTACCTGGTCGGCTTCATCGCGTTGTTCGTGTTCAGCGGCATCGGCAACGGCTCGACGTACAAGATGATCCCGGCGATCTTCCGGGCCAGGTGCGGTGTGCGGTCGACCGCCGGCGGCCCGGACGACCCGCACGACCGGGCGGCGGAGCACGAGGCCCGGCGCCTCTCCGGCGCGCTCATCGGCGTCGCCGGTGCCATCGGCGCGTTCGGCGGGGTCCTCGTCAATCTTGCCTTCCGGCAGTCGTTCCTGGCCTACCGGACAGCGGACGCGGCCTACATCGCCTTCATCGCCTTCTACGCGATCTGCTTCGTCATCACCTGGTTCGTGTACCTGCGCCCGGCACCCGGGAGACTTGAGGGCGTCTGAGGCCCGGTGTCCAGCCCAGGGCCCCGCAGCGGGGACGAGGAGGCCCGGCCGACGCGTCAGCCGAGACCGGAACCAGTTCGCCACCGCAGCTCGTTCGAGCGTCTTTCGAGCGCGGTGTGGCAGCATCGGGCTCGTCCGTGCCCGGACCACCGGCGCGTCGGCGTCAAGGGATTGCCGTGTCACGAGACAGCCGAGGAGTGATGAGCATGGCGCTCGACGAGAGCGAGTTCGACGGTCTGCGTCGCCAGCTGCGCGAGCTGAGCGATCGGTCCGAGATCACCGACCTGATCACCCGCCTGGGTGTGTGGCTGGACGGGCACTGCCTGGAGGATCCCGGTGAACTGTTCGCCGCCGATGTGGTGGCGGAGACCCCAGTCGGCCGGCAGGAGGGCTTCGACGTCGTCGTCGACGGCGCCCGGCGTGCGCACGCCGACTATGCACGGCTGCAACACTTCGTCTCGAACGTGCTGGTGGACATCGACGGCGACCAGGCCAGCGCGCGGGCGCATCTGGTGGCCGTCTTCATCTCCGCAGGAGAGCAGGCCGCTACCCGGGTGCTGGTCGGCCACTACCGCTTCGGGATCGTCCGCACCACGGTCGGCTGGCGGATCTCTCTCCTCGCCATCCTGCCGTCGTGGAGCTCGCCGGTGAGCGAGGCTGCCCTGATCCCCTCGCCCGGCGCGTAGTCGGTGTTGGTCGAACGCCAGGCCCGCTGAGGGCGGTCACTGTTCGGGGCGGCCGGGCACAGGGCCTGTGTCGAAGTCCTCGGTCGAGCCGAGGCGGAGTCCGGGCGGCGGACCGACACAGGCCCTCGCGCTCGGCGGCCCTCGTCAGAACAGCTGGTCGTGATCCACCCGGCGGTACTTGGTGAGCAGCGCGTCGTCGGCGCCGCGCACCAGAATGTCACTGACCACGCAGCTGGGCGCGATCGTCGGCGTGCCGTTCGGCCGGGTGGTGACCACCAGCGCGTAGCAGGTCGAGCGGATCGACCCGTCGTCCTGCGGCTCAACGTCGATCATGTTGAACCAGTGCCTGCGCTGCACCGGGTCGTTCTCGAACTTCTTGTGGAAATCGAACAGGTCGGCGACGATTCCGGCGCGGGTCCGCGCCGGTTCCCGACCGGGAGTGTGCCCGAACTCCGCGTCTTCGGTAAATGTCTCCGCGTACGCCTCCAGCTTGCGGTCGTCGAGCTGGCGCATCTGGCGGGCGTAGAACTGCTGCACCTCCACGTAGAGGTCGGTGAATGTGCGGGTCGGCGCCATGCGGTCCTCCGGTGCGATCGGCTCAGGAACTGCGTCCACTTCACGGTGCGGCATCCGGCTCGAAGGTCGCTCGAACGACGCCCGGCGCCCGGTCCAAGACAACCTCGATCGCCGTTCGAGCCGCACGGCCGACTCTGGGCGACGTCCGACACGTCAGCATGAATGGGGAGACCATGACGGAGAACCGGCGGGTGGCCATCGTCTCGGGAGCCACCAGCGGGATGGGCCTGGAGATCGCACGCTCACTCGCCGAGAAGGGCACCCAGGTCTATCTCTGCTCCCGACGCGACGCGGCGGTCGCCGCCACGGTCAAGGAGTTGCAGGACCAGGGGTACGACGTGGACGGCCGCAGCTGCGACGTGCGCTCCGCCGAGGACGTGGACCGGTTCGTCCGCGCGGCGGTCGACCGGTACGGATCGGTCGACATTCTGGTCAACAACGCGGGCCGCCCCGGCGGCGGAGCGACCGCGGAGATCGACGACGAGCTTTGGCTGGACGTCATCAACACCAACCTCAACAGCGTCTTCCTGATGACCAAGCGGGTGCTCAACACGGGCGGCATGCTCGACAAGGGGTGGGGTCGGATCGTCAACATCGCGTCCACCGGCGGCAAGCAGGGTGTGGTGCACGCGGCGCCGTACTCGGCGTCCAAACACGGCGTGGTCGGCTTCAGCAAGGCGCTCGGCCTGGAGTTGGCCAAGACGGGGATCACCGTCAACGCCGTCTGCCCGGGCTTCGTGGAGACACCGATGGCCGAGCGCGTTCGGGAGCACTACGCCGCGATCTGGGGCGTGGACGAAGCCGAGACGCACGCCCGTATCACCGCCCGGGTGCCGATCGGCCGCTACGTCGAGGTCCAGGAGGTGGCCGCGATGGTTAACTACCTGATCAGCGATGGGGCGGGGGCGGTCACCGCGCAGGCTCTCAACGTCTGCGGCGGGCTCGGCAACTACTAGGGCCTGCGCGAGCCATCGCCGGTATGCCGACAGCATCGTCCATCCGCACGTGATCAGAATCTCGAGAGAGGCACAGCCATGTCCCAGGACACCGCGGACCCGACCCGGATGCCCGCCGGCGAGGACGCCAACGGGCCGGAGTCCCCGGCCGTCTCGGACATCGAGGCTTCGTTGGAACTGGTCCGGACCAACGCCTTGCAGCTACTGAAGGGCTTCAGCCACGCGCCCAGCGTGTTGCGGATCCGGGCCGGCGGGGTGACCGTCGAGGCGGAGTGGCCCACCGGGCAACCGCTGCCGGCCCATCCGATCACGCTGCCGACCGCCACGGCGCCGTCCGTAGCGACGCTGGACGGTCCGGTGGTGCCGGCGGGCGTCGAGGTGCGCGCGCCTGCGGTCGGCGTGCTGTTTCATTGCCCGTCGCCGGGTGCCGCGCCGTTCGTCAAGGTCGGTGACCGGGTGGAGGCTGGCCAACAGATCGGGATCGTCGAGGTGATGAAGCTGATGATCCCGGTGAACTCGGCCTGCGCCGGCACCGTGACCGCGGTTCTCAAGGGCGACGGTGACGCCGTGGAGTTCGACGAGCCGCTGTTCCGGATCGACCCGACCGGGTCCTGAATCCGGTGACGCGGGCGACCGGCACGGCAGCGCGCCGGCGGCCGCCCGCGCGGTTCAGGCGACGGCGGGGTACCGGCGGGCGCTGCTGCTCTCGCCCTGCAGGACCGCGAGTTGCAACCGCTGCATCTCGATGGTCGGCTCGACACCGAGCTCCCGATCCAGGATCCGGCGTAGGTCCTGATAGGCCTGCAGGGCCTCGGCCCGCCGGCCGGACTCGAAGAGCACCTCGATCAAATGAGCATGGAACGACTCGTTCAGGGGGTGCGCGGAGACCAGGGAGCGCAGTTGCGGCACGAGCTCGAGGTGGCGCCCGAGACTCCTCTCGGCCGTAATCCGTAGGCCGACCGCCTGGATCCGCAACTCGTCGAGGTGAGCCACTCGCCCGCCCAACACCTCGCCGATAACCAGGCCGGCGAACGCCGGCCCTCGCCACAGCGCCAATCCGGCGTTGAGATAGTCGACCGCCTGCTGGGGGTGGCCCTTTTCGAGCAGTTCACGCCCGCGGCGCACGGACTGAATGAAGACGTTGACGTCAATGTCGTCAGGGTGCACCTGAACGCCGTATCCAGGTGGCCGGGTGACGACGATGTTCCTATTGCCGTCGACCATTTCCCGGGTCAACATGCGGCGCGCGTGATAGATGTAGGTCTGCAAAGTCGTCACGGCACTCCGTGGCGGCTTCTCGCCCCACAGCTCGGCGATGATCGTGTCGACGCCAACATTCTCCGGGCACTGCACCAGCAACAGCGCAAGCACCTGGCTGGTCTTCGAAGCATTGACCGAGAAAGACGATCTTTCGCCGGTGACGATCTCCATCGGTCCCAGAATCTTGAACTGCACGTCACACTCCCCGTGTGTGTCATGTAGGCGACTATGCGGAGGGCCGCAGGCAAGTGATCTGCCACAGAGCCGCTACGGACAGATACATCGATGTGTTCGTATTCCCTGGATGGGCCCTGACGAGCCTCTAACCAAACCCGGCGTCGCTGATCAAAACTCCCGCGTGCCCCCCGCGTCGGGCCATGCCCCCTGCCCGCGCCTGGCGATCCGCCCTGGCCGCGTAGCGGAAATCATTCCGCTTACAGCTACGAGGGGTAATTTTACACAGCCGCTCCGTCATCGCAATGGGGCATCCGCATCCGCCCCAGCGGGCGTCGGAAATTTCCGGTTAACAGATTGTTTCAGCCGCGCAGCCGCGCTGGACACACCGGTCAATTCACCCTTTCGTACTCAGCGCTGTGATGAAGTGCACATCGACTTGAGGCCCTTCTAATGCGGATATTCGACATGGGGAATAACTGCCGAGCCGCGCGGACCGCGGCCGAAGCCTGGCGCGAAAGTCGCATATCCAACAGTCAACCGACGGGATCCCTCAGGATCCGACCGGACCAACGCCGATCCCCGCACGAATCCGCCATTCGGCCGACCCTTTGACAGCTGAGTGACGATGCCCGGCCTTGATCGAATTTATTACACTGGCGGATGCACGGGGGGATTCGTCCGCAGCCGTGGAGTGCGCTCGTTCCGGCCGCGGGGTTCTTTTGTTTTGAAATCTTTCTGATCTGTTTCTTTGCGGTGCGGATCGGACTGCTTCCCGTGCGTACCAGCGCCCTCGGCGCTCCGCACATCCGCCGGCGCAGTGTGGCGCCGGCTCAGCTGTCCAGGAAGGACTGGAATGGCAACAATCAGTAGAAGAGGACTCCTTGTCGGCGCAGCCGCGGCGACAGGTGCAATGACGGCCGGAGTGGGTGCCGCGGCGGCCCTGGCGGATGAGCAGACCGACCCCGCAGTCCCGGCGGCCCGCGTCGTGACCCCGGGCGACGCCCGCTACCCCGACGTGGTGGTCGGCAACAACCAGCGCTTCGTCGCGGCACCCGAGGCGGTCTTCCTCGCCGGCTCCACGCAGCAGGTGCTCGACGCCGTCCAGAAGGCCGTGCGGGCCGGCAAGCGGATCTCCGTACGCAGCGGAGGCCACTGCTACGCCGACTTCGTCTACCACTCGTCCACCAAGGTCATCATCGACATGTCGGCGATGAACGCCATCGGCTACGACCAGACCCGCAACGCCTTCGCCATCCAGCCGGGCGCCCTGTTGGGCCAGGTCTACGAGACGCTCAAGAAAGGTTGGAACGTCACTCTGCCCGGCGGGGTGTGCCCGACCGTGGGCATTGGGGGGCATGTCGCCGGCGGCGGCTACGGCCTTCTCTCCCGGCGCTACGGAGTGGTCGCCGATCACCTGGAAGCCGTCGAAATGGTGGTGGTCGACAGGCTCGGTGTCGCCCGGGTCGTGGTTGCCTCGCGCAACTCGGCCGACGTCAACAGGGACCTCTGGTGGGCTGCCGCAGGCGGGGGCGGCGGCAACTTCGGCATCGTGACCAAGTACTGGTTCCGCTCGGTCGGCGCCAGCGGGACCACTCCGGGCCAGCAACTGCCGCAACCCCCGGCCGAGGTGCTGGTCAGTTCGCTGCCGGTCGGCTGGCCCACGCTGACCCAGGAGGCTTTCACCACACTGGTCCGCAACTTCGGCACCTGGTACGAGCGCAATGCCGACCCGTCCTCGCCGTACACGGCACTGTCCGGTGCAGCGTTCATCACCCACCGGTCGGCCGGCGGCTTCGGCCTGGTGACTCAGATCGACGCGGCGGTGCCGGACGCCGCCCGGATGCTCGACGAATACCTCGCCGCCATCACCCAGGGCACCGGCATCGTCGCGCCGTACCCACCCCGCAGGCTGCGCTGGCTGGCTGCCACCCGCTTGATCGGCACCAGCAACCCGGCGACCATGCTGGATCCCACGATGCGCAGCACGGTGAAGTCGGCGTACATGAGGAAGGGCTTCACCGACTCGCAGATCGCGGCGCTGTGGCGCGGCCTGACCCGCACGGACTACGCGAACCCCAACGCCACGGTGCAACTGACCGGCGTGGCTGGCGGCAGGGTGAACTCACTGTCCGAGACGGCCACGGCCTACCCGCACCGCAACGCGAGCTTCCTGACGCTGTTCGAGAACTTCTGGATGGATCCCTCGCAGGATGCCGCGCACGTCGGTTGGCTGCGCGACATCTATCACCAGACGTTCGCGGAGACCGGTGGCTACCCGGTGCCGAATCTGCAGACCGACGGTTGTTACATCAACTCACCGGACATGGACATTCGTGACCCGGCCATCAACCGCTCCGGGCTGCCCTGGTCGACGCTGTACTACAAGGGCAACTACGCGGGCCTGCAGCGGGCGAAGGCGCGCTGGGATCCGCTGAACACCTTCCGTCACTCGCAGTCGATCGAACTGCCGTGAGCAACGGCCGGCCGGCGCACCGAGGCGCCGGCCGGCCGACGCGGTGGCTACGGGTGCTCCTCGCCGAGCAGTTCGTCGACCAGGGAGGTGGTGTGTCCCGCGGAACGGAACCGAGGGTCGTTCAGAACGGCGGCGAGGAACTCCTGGGTGGTGCTGACTCGCGGGCCGCGTACCCGGAACTCGGCGAGCGCACGACGCATCCGCTCAATGGCCTCATCCCGGTGCGGCGCCCAGATCACCAGCTTGGCCAAGAGGGAATCGTAGTTGGGCGGGATCCGGTAACCCGGGTACACGTGGGTGTCGACCCGGACGAAGGCGCCGCCGGCCGGCACGAACTCGTCGACAGTTCCCGGGGTGGGCGCGAAGTTCTGCGCCGGGTCCTCGGCGTTGATCCGGCACTCGATCGACACGCCGCGGCGGTGCACGTCGTCCTGAGTCATCCTCAGCCGCTGGCCCGCCGCGATCAGGATCTGCTCACGGACCAGATCCACGCCGGTGACCATCTCGGTCACCGGATGCTCGACCTGGATCCGGCAGTTGACCTCCATGAAATAGAAGGAGCCATCCGGGTCGACCAGGAACTCGAAGGTCCCCGCGCCGACGTAGCCGGCCGCCAGAGCACCCTGCACCGCAGCCTGCCCCATCCGCTCGGCCAGGCCGTCCGGCAGGTTGGGCGCCGGCGTCTCCTCGATCAGCTTCTGGTGACGTCGCTGCACCGTGCAGTCCCGCTCCCCCAGGTGTACGGCGTTGCCGTGGCCGTCGCAGAGGACCTGTATCTCGACATGACGTGCCTTGGCGAGATAGCGCTCCACGTAGACCCGGCCGTCCCCGAACAGCATCTGTGCGGTGGCCTGGGTGCGCCGGAAGGCGTCGACGAACTCGGCCGCACCGTGCACCACCTGCATGCCGCGTCCGCCGCCGCCCGCCGCCGCCTTGATGATGACCGGAAAGCCGATCGTCGAGGCCAGGTCCCGCGCGGCCTCCGCGTCGAGCGGGTCGAGGCTTCCCGGCAGCAGCGGCAGGCCGGCACGGGACATCAGGGCTCGCGCCGAGGTCTTGTCACCGAGGACCGCCATGACCGACGCCGGCGGCCCGATAAGGGTGATGCCAAGCGCCTCGCACGCGTCGGCGAAGTCCGGTGACTCGGACAGGAACCCGTAGCCGGGATGGATGGCGTCGGCTCCGGTCTGGTCCGCCGCCTGCAGCACAGCAGCCGCGTTGAGATAGCTCTGGGACGGTGGCGGCGGGCCGATTTGCACGGCTTCGTCGGCAAACCGGACCACTGTCGACTCGCGGTCGGCGGTGGAGTGCACCGCCACCGTGGGAATGCCCATCTCCCGGCAGGTTCGAGCGACCCGAACGGCGATCTCGCCCCGATTCGCGATCAGAATTCTGCGGAACATATCAGTGCGCCTCTTCGCTCATCGTCCGCAGCTCGGCCTCGATCGTCACGGCCGAACCGAACTGGCGGAACCGGGCCCGGCGGTCGATGCCCAACTCCCGACGGCTCAGTTGGCTGAGCCCGTACAGGCTGTGCCGCAACGCGGCGCCCAGCCGGTCGGCGGCGAGCAGCCGATCGGCCCCGGTGCCACCGGCGGGTTCCGGGATCACGCCGTCGACGACGCCCAGCCGCAGCAACGTTCGGGCGTCGAGGCCCAGCGCGCGAGCGGCCTCCGGTGCTCTGGCGGGGTCCTTCCAGACGATCGCCGCGCACCCCTCCGGGCTGATCACGGAGTAGACGCCGCTGGCGAAGATCAGCACCCGGTTCGCCACCGCCAGCCCGAGGGCGCCACCGCTGCCACCCTCACCTATGACGACGCTGACCACCGGAATGGTCAGCGCGGCCATCAGGCGCAGGTTTTCCGCGATCGCCACCGCCTGCCCCTGCTCCTCGGCGTCCGCGCCGGGGTAGGCACCGGGCGTGTCCACAAGCGTTACCACGGGCACGCCGAGCTTCTCGGCGAGGCGCATCAACCGCGCCGCCTTGCGGTATCCGGCCGGCCGGGGCATCCCGAAGTTCCGCCGAATCAGTTCGGTGGAATCGTGGCCCTTCTGCTGACCGATCACCATGACCGGTCGGCCGTCGAGCCAGGCGAGCCCACCGACGACCGCCGGGCACTCGCCGGAGATCCGGTCGCCGTGCAGCTCCAGGAAATCCTCGAAGATCATCGAGAGGTAGTCCAGAGTGGTCGGCCGTTGGATGTCGCGCGCCTCGCCGACGCTGCGCCACGGGTCCTGCTCCGACAACTGCTGGTGGGAGCGGATCACCGGATCGGCCACCTCGGGCGCGGTCGGCTGCTGCGGGCCGGCACCGACCCGTAACAGGCGACCGAGTGCCAGCCGCAACCGACGACGCTCGACGATCATGTCGATGAAGCCTCGGTCGAGCAGGAACTCGGCCGTCTGGAACTCCGGCGGCAGCTGTTGGTGGATGGTCTGCTCGATCACCCGACGACCGGCGAATCCCAGCCGCGCGCGAGGCTCGGCGACGATCACGTCGGTCAGCGTGGCGAACGACGCGGCGACGCCGCCGAAGGTCGGGTCGGTGATGAGCGCGATGGTGAGGATCCCGGCCCGGTCCAGCTCACCGAGTGCCGCGCTGGTCTTGGCCATCTGCATCAGCGACAGCGCGCCCTCCTGCATCCGTGCCCCGCCCGAGGCGGTGACGATCAGCAGCGGCGTACGCTCCACCAGCGCGGTCTCGGCCGCCAGGGTGATCAGCTCGCCCACCGCGGTGCCCAGGCTGCCGCCGAGGAACCGGAAGTCCATCACCGCCATGACCACCGGGCTGCCGCCGATGAACGCCCGCGCGCAGAGCACCGCCTCGTTGAGACCGGTCCGCCGGCGTGCCTGGTCCAACCGAACCGAGTAGGGCACGGTGTCGGTGAAGCGCAGTGGATCGTTGCCTGTCACTTCGAGCGGCAGCAGTTCGTAACGGCCGTCGTCGGCCAACTGGGTGAGTCGTTGCTCGGCGGTGAGCGGCAGGTGCACCTGGCACTCGGGGCACACCCGGGCGTTGCGGTGCAGGCGCTTGCCATAGACCGGCACGTGGCAGCCAGGACAGAGCACCCAGTCCGCACTGCTCTCACGCGCGATGGTTCGGGTCATCGTCGTCCCCCTCTGCTTCGTCCAGCTTCAGATCTTGAAGACCTGGGTTGCGTACGCCGCGGCGGCGGGCTCGAACTGCACGGCGATGTGGCTGGCGGCGCTGTTGACGTCGCGCCACACCCGCTGCACGGGGCTACCGGTGGTGTGTCCGGAGGTGCCCGCCGCGCGGAACAACCGGTTCACCGCCGTGACCGTGGTCTCCATCGCCAGCGAGCAGTCCCGCAGGTTGCGGCTGACCTCGAACGGCGTGATGCCGGCGCCCTGGTCGGCGACCTGCGCGGCCCGCCGTACCAGTAGCTCGGCGGCATCGATCTCGCCGCTGGCCCGCGCCAGGACCAGGTCGTACGGGCCGCGCTCGATGGCCGGCGCGCCGGGCCGGGCGGCCGCGCCGCGGATCTTGTCGCCCACATATGCGGTCCACGCCCGCTGGGCGCCGCGGGCGGCGCCCAGCACGGGTGCCACGAACGACAGTCCGTTGACCGCCAGCAGCGGAACCACGTGGCAGGCGGCGGTGGAAGCCGCGGGCGTACCGGTGAAGAGGTTCTGCCTTTCGAAGGAGCGCGCCTCGGGCACCACTGTCGCCTCGAGGGTCACCGTGTTGCTACCGGTACCGCTCATTCCGACGTTGGACCAGGTGTCGGCGATCTGGTAAGCCGAGCGCGGGACCGCGAACATCCGAGCCGCCTCCGGCCCGTCGGCCGGTACCCGGGCGCAGAGCAGGGCCCAGTCGGAGAAGTCGACGGCGCTGATGTACGGCCAGGCGCCGGAGACCTGCCAGCCGCCACTCACCCGCTGCGCCGTACCGGTCGGCGCCAGCGACCCGACGACCACCGCGCCGGGACCGGTGGCCCAGACCTCGGCCTGCCCAGCGGCGGGCAGCAGGCCGGCCATCCGGCCGAGGTTGGCCACCAGGGACGCACACCAGGCGGTCGCCGCGCACGACTGCCCGACCCGGGCGACGGCCTCGCTCAGCTCGGTGAAGGTTCCTTCCTTGCCGCCGTGCGCGGCGGGCACGAAGTGCGCCGCGAAGCCGCCGGCGCGCAACGCTTCCACGACGTCGCCGGACAGCCGGCGCTCCGCCTCGGACTGCGACGCGCAGCGAGCCGCGACCACGGCGAGATCCTCGGCGTCGGCGATGAGATCGGTGGGGCTGGGCGATGGAACGAGCATCCTGTTGGCCTCCTCGTCGGTGCGGACCGCGGTCGGCAGGCGGATGCGGCGACGTGGCCGACCGGGCCCGCGCCCGCCCGACGACCATGGCGCGGCGCGGTCGAAGACCGCTCGACCAAGGCTGGAGGGTGGCTCGACGCGGGAGCGGGACGGCCGGCGGAGACGCTCAGAGGTTGAGGCGCAGCAGGTCGTCGAGACCGCTCTTGAGCACGTCGGTGCCGAGGCCGCGCTCGCGCAGCTGGTAACTGATCAGGGTGGCCGAGACCGGCGCGAGCAGCGCGGCCGCGACGTAGTGCGGGTCGACGTCGGGGCGAGCCTCGCCGAGCAGACTGGCCAGGTGGGTGTGGTAGACCATGTACGGCCCGCTGCGATATCGCGCCACCGGCGAGCTGGTCTCGGTGACCAGCAGCATTTCCAGCTGCGCCTCCACCCGGTCCACCAGGGCGTGCAGGAAGGCGTGGATCCGCTCCCCCGCCGACGCGCCGGGGCCCAGCGGCGGCGGGCCCTGCAGGAAGGCGGCCTGGAAACTGGCCTCCTCCTCGTCGAGCAACGCGAAGATCAGTCCGGCGCGGTCGCCGAAGCGGCGGTAGGCGGTGCCGGTGCCCACTCCCGCGGCCCGGGCCACCTCGTCGAGGGCCAGCGCCTTGACGCCCTCGGTGGCGACGATGCGCGTGGCGGCGTCGAGCATCTTGCGGCGGTTGCGGGCGGCGTCGGCGCGTTCGATTCCCGGTTGTCCCGCGATCGACAGTGTCGCGGGGACCGGCGCCGATGCCGCCTCCGACTCTCCAACCACCTGACGTCCTCTCTCCCGCGGCCACACCCCCGGCAGCCGGTTGCGCCCGTCCGCCCATTCTGCCGTGACTGCGCCGTCGCGGCAGTGTACGCAGCCCTTTTGCGGGTGGAGGCCAGCGGCGCTGCGGTCGTTGCAATCGGAAACCTTTCCGGATAGCCTCCTGGCTAAGTGGAAGAGCTTCCGCTTAGCTCGTCTTTCGCGAAGGGTCCCATCACCCATGACTGCCAAGGTCGCCGTCATCTACTACTCCTCAACCGGCAACGTCCACGCGCTCGCCGAGGCCGCCGCCGAAGGTGCCGCCAAGGCCGGCGCCGAGGTGCGCCTGCGTCGGGTCACCGAGCTCGCCCCCGAGGCGGCCATCGACCACAACCCCGCCTGGCGCGCCCACCTGGAGGCCACGGCCGACGTGCCCGTCGCCACCCTCGACGACCTGGAGTGGGCCGACGCGTACGCGTTCGGCACGCCGACCCGCTACGGCAACGTGTCCGCTCAGCTCAAGCAGTTCCTGGACAGCACCGGGCCGCTGTGGGCGACCGGGAAGCTCTCCGGCAAGGCGGCCACCGGCTTCACCAGCGCCGGCAACATCCAGGGCGGCAACGAGTCCACACTCCTCGCGCTCTACAACACGATGCACCACTGGGGGTGCATCATCGTTCCACCCGGCTACACCGACCCGAGTGTCTATGCCGCACACGGCAACCCGTACGGCACCGGCAACGCCGCGTCCGACGACGGCCCCAGCGAGCAGGTCCTGGCCGCCGCCAGCTACCAGGGCAACCGGCTCGCCACGATCAGCGCGCAACTGCTGCGCGGCGCCGTCCCCGCCTGACCGTCCCATCGGGGAGGAGACCCGGCGATGACCGACGTGACTCAGCACGAACAGGTGTGGGACGACTTCCGCAACGGCTTCGACAGCACCGGGCCCGGCAGCCGGTGGTTCCACACCACGGCCGGCCCGCACGTCGCCGACGACGGGGTGGTCACCACCTCCGCCGACGGACTGCAGGTGGTTTCCGGTGGGCGGCACCCGGGCACCGCGGAGCCCGCCTTCACCCGCACGGTGCCGCCCGAGCCCGCCGACGGCGCCGGCCTGCCCGGCGTCCTCGACCACGTGAAGTGGCTGGTCTACGCCCAGCACCAGGCGAGCACCGGGCTTCCCGGCTTCGACGCGACGCCGGGGCGGGTGCTCTCCTGCTCGGCGACCTTCGGCGGGCGCACCTACGGCACCGGCGGTCACCCGTTCGGCGCCGAGGTGGCCGACCCGGACGACGATCTGCGTCTGGCCACCGCCGCGATCAACGCGTTCGACGCGGAGACCTACGTTGTCTTCGACTTCTTCCTGACCAACAAGCGGGTGTACGCGTTCTACGAGCGGTTGCCGTTCGCCCGGGACACCCTCGGGGACTACGCGGCGTTCTCCTACGGCGTCCCGGTCGCCGATCGGACGCCGGACGACGAGCACCGCGTCGAGATCGGCTACGACCGGTTGGCCGGCACCGCCCACTGGCTGCTCGACGGGCACGAGGTGTTCCGAGTCGACCGGATCGGACACCATCTGCCCGGCCGGCGGCACCTGGTGCTGGACCACGGTGGCACCGAGACGACCGCCCAACCGCGTCAGCTGAACTTCGGCATGGGGCTGTTGAGCCTGCTCGACGGCACGGCACCCGGCCATTCTCCGCACGGGCTGGCCCGGCTCTCCGGCGTGCCCGGCTTCTATCTCGACCCCATCTCGGGCGGGCCACAGAAGTTCGCCGACGAGCACAGCCACGCCGAGAGCCGCCTCTTCGGCCAGGGGGCCGAGCTGCGGGTGCGGCGGTTCACCATCACCGAGGCGACGCCCCGGTGAACTCACGGGACGTGCTCGGCACCTGGGAGCTGCTCTCCTATGTCGACGTCGTGGGCGACGACGTCCGGCCAGGGCCGCTCGGTGATCATCCTCGCGGGCTGCTGGTCTACACCGCCGACGGCCACATGTCGGTCAGCATGATGCGCACCGGCCCGGCGCCCGAGAGCACCGGGCCGGACGACCAGGTCGAGACGTTCATGGGCTACGCCGGCACCTGGCGCGCCAGCGGCTCGGAGATCCGCCACACGGTTCTGGTCAGCGCCCACTCCCGAATGGTCGGCTCGGAACTCGTCCGGCATGCCGCGCTCGATGGCGACGTCCTCACCCTGCACGGCACCTCGCCGGTCAACGGCCGGCCCCGCCGCCGCCGGCTCGTCTGGCGCCGCACCACACCGACTCTCTCCAATACCGTAGAAAGGCACGTCACCATGAAGGCACTCGTCGCACCCTCGTACGGCCCGATCGACCAGCTCACCCTCGCCGAGCTGGCCAAGCCGGCACCCGGGCCGGGCCAGATCCTGATCAAGCTGCGGGCGGCAGCGCTCAACCCGCTCGACGTCAAACTCGCCACCGGAGTGATGCGCGAGATGATGCCGGTGTCGCATCCCTTCGTGCTGGGTCTGGACGCGGCCGGCACGGTCGAAGCGGTCGGCGAGGGCGTCACCCGGTTCTCCCCCGGTGACGAGGTGGTGGCGTTCACCCACCCGGTCGCCGGCGCGGTCGCGGAGTACACGTTGGCGCTGGACGGCCCCGAGGTGGTGGCCCGACCGGAGACGCTGGACCCGGTGGACGCCGCCGCTCTGCCGGTGGCCGCGATGACCGCGGCCGGCATCGTCGAGCAGGCCGGCCTGAACAGCGGTGACTCGCTCCTGGTGGTCGGCGCGACTGGTGGTGTCGGCTCGTTCGTGGTTCAGCTCGCCGCCCAGGCCGGTGTCCGCGTGGTGGCGACCGCGCCGCCGTCGGACGCCGACTACGTGCGTGGCCTCGGTGCCACGGCGACCATCGACTACACCTCCGCCGACACGACCGAGGAGGCGCTGCGCCACGTTCCCGGCGGCGTCGACGTCGCCGTCGACCTGATCAATGCCGGTCCCGGGCTTGCCGGCACCGCGGCCGCCGTCAAGCCCGGAGGGCTGCTCATCTCTCCGGCCGGTGGTCCGCCGGTCTTCGACCGTGAGGTGCGCGCCACGTACGCGCACATCGAGGCCACCGACGGCCGGCTGCAGCGGATCGTCGAGGCGACGGCGTCGGGTGAGCTGCGGGTCGAGGTGAGTGCCCAGTTCCCGTTCGCCGAGGCGCAGCGCGGTGTCGCCGAGTTCGCCGGCAAGCACACCCGGGGCAAGGTCGTCATCACCTTCTGACAGTTTCCCACCACGGCGCCCGAGAGGCGAGGAGACCCACGGTGTACGACTTCGCCACCGACCTGGCCGACCGGCTGTCCGCGTTGCCCCGGGTTGACTACGCCGATCTGCCCGCCACCCGGGCGGCGTTGCGTGCGGCGGTGGCCCATCACCGGCCGTACCAGCCGTCTCGGCCGGTCGAGGTCGGCGACCGGCTGGTTCCCGGGCCGCCGGGCGCCCCGCCGGTCGCCGTCCGGGTCTACCGGCCGGATGCCGACCGGCCGCAGCCCGCGCTGATCTATCTGCACTGGGGCGGCTTCGTCACCGGAGACCTGGAAACCGTGCACCAGACGTGCCTACGGCTGGCCGACCGGATCGACGCCGTGGTGGTCAACGTCGGCTACCGCCTGGCCCCCGAGCATCCGTTTCCGGCGGGGCTCGAGGACTGTTACGCGGCGCTGGAATGGCTTGCCAAGGAAGGCGCGGGCCTTGGCGTCGACACCGGGCGCATCGCGGTCGGCGGGGAGAGCGCCGGTGGTGGCCTCGCCGCGGCGCTCGCCCTCGCCGTACGCGATCGTGGCGGCCCGGCGCTGCGGCTGCAGTGCCTGCTCTTCCCCGCGCTTGATGACCGGCTGGAAACGGTGTCCGCACGCGCGTTCACCGACACCCCGATGTGGGATCGGCACAACGCGCAGGTGAGCTGGCGGTATTACCTGGGCGACGCGGCCGGGGGCGACGCGGTCGACCCGCTGGCGGCGCCCGCTCGCGCCGACGACCTCAGCGGGCTACCCCCGGCGTACGTGCTGGCCTGCGAGTACGACCCGCTCCGCGACGAGGCGCTGACCTACGCACACCGGCTCATCCAGGCGGGCGTGAAGTCCCGGATCGGCTACCACCCGGGCACCTTTCACGCGTGCATCGCGCTCGGCGACACCGCCACCGCTCAGCAGATCCTCACCGAGCAGGAATCGTGGCTGCGCGACGGCCTGCACTCCCGACCGGCTCCGCACCCGCGACCGGGCGTGCCCGGCGGAAAGGCATGACCGATGACCGTGTGGGACGACTTCAACGACGGCTTCCGGACCGAGGGTGCCGACGCGCGCTGGGCCTACTACCGCCTCGGCGACTACGTCGGTGACGACGCCGAGGTGTCCACCTCGGCGGAGGGTCTGCGGGCGGTGTCGCCCGGTCGGCACCCGAGCACCGGCGAACCGGCGTTCACCCGGACTCTTCCGCAGGAACAGGGACCGGAGGCGGTGCCGGGCGCCCTCGATCACGTGAAGTGGCTCGCCTACCCCAACCATCTGGCGTCCAGCGGCCACCTCGGCTTCGACGCCGATCCTGGCACCGTGCTCTCCTTCGAGGCGTGGCTGTCCGGGCGCACCTACGGCACCGCGGGTCACCCGTTCGGCGCGGCGGTCGCCGACCCGGACGACGATCTGCGCCTGGCCTCGGTGGCCATGCCGGTCCTGGACACCGAGACCGCCATGGTCTTCGACTTCTTCCTGACCAACAAGCGGGTGTACGTCTTCTACGAACGCCTGCCGCACGCCCGACACGAGCTCGGTGACTACGCCGCGTTCCTCTACACGGTGCCGGTGGCGTCACGCCAGCCCGACGACGAACATCATCTGGTCATCTCCTATGACCGGGCGGCCGGCACGGTCCGGTGGCAGCTCGACGGCCGCGAGGTCTTCGCCGTCGACCGTCTCGGCTACCACCTGCCCTCGCGTGAGCACCTGATGCTCGATCACGGAGGCAAGGAGACTCGCACCGAACCTCGGCAGCTCGCCGGCGGCCTGGGGCTGTTCACCATCCTCGACGGCGCACTGCCCGGGCACGACGCGGCCGGCCTGGTTCGGCTCACGCCCGCCGCCGGGCACTACCTCGACCCGGTCGGCGGCGGCGCGCAGCGCTTCACCGACGAGCAGAGCCAGCCGGAGAGCCGCCTTTTCGGCCAGGGCGCCGAGCTACGTGCCCGCCGCTATCTCGTGTCACAGACACCGTCCGCCTGAACTCGGCCCCCCGTATGGTCGAGACGGGGCCCCCGGGACGACATCGCCAGGCGACACCGGCGCGTCCCGAGGGCCCCAGTCCGTTGTCATCTCCTTATTGGAAGGAATCGCGGATGCATAACCGCGTGCTCGGCCAGAACCTGACCACCTCCGCTCTCGGCCTCGGCTGTATGGGCATGAGCGAGTTCTACGGTGACCGCAACGACGTCGAGTCGGTCGCCACGATTCACCGGGCGCTGGAGCTCGGCGTCACCCTGCTCGACACCTCCGACATGTACGGCCCGTTCACCAATGAGGAGTTGATCGGCAAGGCCATCGCCGGCCGCCGGGATCACGCGGTGGTCGCCACGAAGTTCGGCGTGGAACGGCGCCCCGAGGATGGCTATTTCGGCATCAACGGCCGCCCTGACTACGTGCACCGGGCCTGCGACGCGTCGCTGCGCCGGCTCGGGGTGGACCACATCGACCTGTACTACCAGCACCGCGTCGATCCACAGGTGCCGATTGAGGAGACCTGGGGCGCGCTGGCCGAGCTCGTCGCGGCGGGCAAGGTGCGCCACCTCGGTATTTCCGAGGCCTCGGCGGACCTGGTGCGGCGGGCGCACGCCGTACACCCGGTGACCGCCGGACAGTATGAGTACTCGCTGTTCAGCAGGGAGCCGGAGACCGAACTGCTGCCCACCCTGCGCGAGCTGGGCATCGGGCTGGTGGCGTACTGCCCGCTCGGGCGAGGGCTGCTGACCGGCGCGATCACCGACCTCACCCAGCTGGAGGCCGACGACTACCGGCGCGGTACGCCCCGCTTCCAGGGCGACAACCTGCGGCACAACATGGAGCTGGTGGCCCGGGTGCGCGAACTGGCCACCGCCAAGGGCGTCACCGCCGCCCAGCTGGCACTCGCCTGGGTGCTCAGCCGCGGCCCTGACGTGGTGCCGATCCCCGGCACCAAGCGACGTCGCTACCTGGCGGAGAATGTTCAGGCGCTCGACGTCGAGCTGACCGAGGCCGAGCTGAACGCGATCGACGCGGCCACGCCGCCCGGCGCGGCGGCCGGCGGCCGCTACCCGGAGCAGCCGCCGCTGGCGCGCCGCTGACCACGAACGTCGGCCGGGTACGGGGGCTGCCCCCGTACCCGG